>NZ_KV793354.1:0-21381 GCF_001808465.1 Trueperella sp. HMSC08H06 | reverse complement strand
TACTCCACCACGCGGCGCCAATTGACGCCGATCGGCAGGTCGTGCTTGTCCTTGCAGGCGATCTGGCAGGCCTTGCAGCCCGTGCAGAGCTCCTGGTCGAAGTGGAAGCCGTAGTTACCCCCGGCAACGGCGTAGCTTGCCGAGTCCTTGTCAGTCATGATTCCCATCGAGATCACGCCTTCTCAACTTGAACGAGCGCCGTGTGCCCCGGGTTCCCCTTGGCGAGGGGGGAGGGGTGGTACTTCATGAGCGTGTTGATACAGCCGCCTTCGTCGACGCCGTCGGCGTTCGGCTTGTACCACGCGCCCTGCGGCAGGGACACGACGCCGGGCACGATGCGCGGAGTCACGCGCGCCTCGGTCTTGACCTTGCCGCGGTCATTGAACACGTAGATCGTGTCGCCGTTGGCGATGCCGCGAGCCTCCGCGTCTGCGGGGTTGATCCACAGCATCTGCGGGTGCAACTCCAGACCCTTTTCGAGGTTCGCGTAGCTGGAGTGGGTGCGGCCCTTGTAGTGGTGAGCGATGCACTGCAGCGGGTACTTATCGTTCGTACGGGCCTCGGCCTGGCCCTCCCACGTCTCGAGGTACTCGGGGATCGCGGTGACGCGGTCGCCCGCGCGCTCGCCCTCGAAGACCCACGTCTTGGAGTATTCGTACAGCGGCGCGGAGAAGATGTCGATCTTGCCCGACGCCGTCTCCAGCGGGTTCGCCTCGGGATCCTCGCGGAAGTCCTTCATGGCCACCCGGTGCTTGCCGGAGTAAGCGCGGAAGACGCCGACCTCGGGCCAATCCTCCTCGGTGGGGAAGCCCTCCACGTTGGCGCGGGTCTCATCGATGAGCCACCGGCGCCACTCCTCCTGGGTGCGGCCCTGGGTGAACTCCTGCTCGATGCCAAGCCGGCGCGCGATCTCGGTGCACATTTCGTAGCCGGTCTTCGCGTCGTACAGCGGCTCGATCGCCTTGTCGCCCCAGATCGCCCAGCCCATGTCGCCACACGAGGCGCCGGGGATGATGTCGATCTCCTCGAAGTTTGTGGTGGAGGGAAGGACGATGTCGCCCCAGTCGCAGCTGGCGGTCCACTGGTGGTCAATCACCACGATGAACTCGCATTTCGTGTCATCCCGCAACGCCTCTTGGGTGTAGTGGATGTCGTTGTGCTGGTTGATGAGGGTGTTGGAGGCGTTGACCACCATGAGCTTGATGCCCACGTCCAGCTTCTTCTTGCCGCGCACGCCGTCCTTTTCGGCCGTCATCGACGGTCCGTCCATGATGGCGTCGGGCCAGTTGAAGCAGGAGATCTGCGTGCTCACGGGCGGCTTTTCGCCGTCGAAGAGCGGGAATGCCTTGACGGGCAAAGTGGTGTTGCCCTCGCGGGCGCCGTTGCCGCCGCCCGGGATGCCGATGTTGCCGGTCACGGCGGCGAGGGTGAAGACCGCGCGCGCGCCGTTCTCCCCGTTCGCGTGGCGCTGCAGGCCCCAGCCCTGGGTGATCGCGCACGGCTTGGCGTTCGCGATCTCGCGGGCGAGGCGGCGGATGGTCGTCGCCGGAACGCCGGTGATGTCCTGCGCCCACTCGGGGGTCTTCTCGATGCCGTCGGCCCCCTTGCCCTCGATGTAGGAGCGGTAGGAGTTGTGCGGCGGGATGCCCTCAGGCATGTGGTCCTCGTCGAAGCCGATGCAGTACTTGTCGAGGAAGTCCTGGTCCTGGAGGTTCTCGGAGAGGATCACGTGGATCATGCCGGCCACGAGCGCGGCGTCGGTGCCGGGCTTGATTGGCACCCACTCGTCGCCCACGGCCAGCGCAGTCTCTGAGTAGCGCGGGTCGATGATGATCGTCCGGATCCCGTACTCGGACTTCGTCTTTTGCACGACGGCGAGCTCGCCGCCGCCCGACATGCGGGTCTCCAGCGGGTTATTGGCGAACATGACCTGAAGCTTGGAGTTCTTCACGTCCTCGAGCGAGTTGGACGGGATCCAGCCGCCATAGTGGAACAAAGTGCCGGCCGCGAGCTGGGCCGTGGAGTAGTCGCCGTACTGGCCGAGGTAACCACCGTAGGTGTTGAGCAGGCGCGGCCAGGTGCCGCGCTTCGTGATGTTGCCGCCGGTGGAGCCGGAGCCGTAGTGATACCACAGGGCTTCGTTGCCGTAGGTTTCCTTCACGCGCTTGAGTTCGGAGGCGATCGTGTCGAAGGCCTCCTCCCACGTGATCTCCTCCCACTTGCCCTCGCCGCGCTGGCCCACGCGCTTCATCGGCTTCTTGATGCGATCGGGGGAGTAGATGCGCTCGCGCTGGTTGCGACCGCGCACGCACGCCCGGATCTGGAAGTCGCCAAATTCGTCCGAGCCCGTGTTGTCCGCGAGCACGCGAACCACGGCGCCGTCCTTGACCTGGAGGCGCAGCGGGCAGCGGGACTGGCAGTTGGCCAGGCAGGCGTTCCACACCGTCTTATCCACGCCTTCCATGCCGTCGGTCTGAGCGGCCACGGCAGGAGTGGGGAGATGAGAGGTGGTCGCAGCGAGGCCAGCTACTCCGGCAGCCACGCCTGACCACTTGAGAAATGTTCGGCGAGACGGGCCAGTCGTCCCGTCTAGCTTCGGGGGCAGAGTCTGAGTCATGCCGGTTCTCCTTATCGAGTCGGTCCGCCCCGGGGTGCCGGAGTCATGTTCCGAATCTATCTGCTAAAAGACAGGTGTTTAACAGTGACGACCCGCCTACCAGGATTTTTGTGGCCCAATGTCTGATTTGCCCGAAATAAATAGGTGATAGTTTGGTTTCTAATATGCGGCTGCGCCGGGGCGGCAGGGCCGAAGGGACGGGGCGGCAGGGTGTCGTCGTCGGTATAATTCCTGCCAGGAGGCGCGATGGAGATGAACAACGACCCGCGGTACGTGCGCGTGCGCGGGCAGCTGTGTGACGCGGCGCGCCGGCTTGCCCTGACCAAGCCGGCGGATTCCATCACGGTGGCGGAGCTAACGCGCGAGGCCGGGGTGTCGCGCACTACCTTCTACCAGCACGGGGATTCGCCGGCGCAGTTCGTTGCGGACATGGTGGTCGACGTGCTGCAGCCCTACCTTGACGAGCTGATCGACGCCGTTGCCACCCCGAACGAGAACTACCTCCTGCGCTGGCGGGAGACCTACGTGCGGATGCTAACCGAGCTGCGCGAGCACCGGGAGTTCCTGAGCGCGCTGTTCGCCCCGAATCAGCCGGTGGTGGTCGGGCACATTACCCGCCGTCTGGCCCTCATCTTCGACGCCTACGTGGACGAGTTCACCTCCCACCTGCGCGAGGAAACCGTGTCGAACCTGTGGACGGCGATGGCCACCACCCAGCAGGTGTACAACCTCATCGCGGTGCTGGTGGCGTGGCTTGGCACGGACATGAAGGAGAGCCCGGACGTGGTGGTCAACACCTACCTCTCTCTCGCGCCGCCCTGGCAGCTGGCACGCTTCCAGGATGATGGCACGGTGTCGCTACGCCGCCTGCGCGCCATTTCCGACATCGCCGCCGGCGCCCGGGGCCGCAAGCTGTAAGTGGTGCCACGGCGCGGCGGCTCGACACGTGCCGCGGGGCGGGCTAGGCTGTGGGTAGTCTTTAAGGCGGTCAGAGAACCGGCAAGACGCCTCGCTTCTGCCCTGCCTTCTGGCGGGGCTTTTTTCTGCCAGGGGTACGGGCGCGGCACCGCGGCAACGCGTGCCTGAGCGACGCGCGGCACCGCGCTCTCTTTCCGCGAGGGAAGGAGAAGGAATGACCACCGTGCTCGACGCGCCGGCAATCGGCCGCTCCCTCATCCGCATCGCCCACGAAATCCTCGAATCCACGCGCGGCACCGACGGCCTGGTGCTGGTGGGCATCATCAACCGCGGCGACACCATTGCCCGCCACCTCGCCACCATGATCAAGCGCATCGAGGGCGTGGAGGTCCCGGTCGTCCACCTCGATATCACCGATTTTCGTGACGACGCCCGCCCGGCCAGCGCCCAGCCCGCGCGCCCCGCGCCCGGAGCGGCTGAAGGTGACGACGCGGGCCGCGGTGCCGGCGTTGTGATCCCGGACCTAACGGGAAAGAAGGCGGTGCTGGTCGACGACGTCCTCTACACGGGCCGCACCGCGCGCGCCGCGATGGACGCGCTGCTCTCGGCCGGCCGCCCGTCGCGCATCTGGCTGGCCGTCCTGGTGGATCGCGGGCACCGCGAACTACCCATCCGCGCAGACTTCGTGGGCAAGAACGTGCCCACGCACGCGGCCGACAAGGTCGTGGTCAAGATCGAACCCACAGACAAGCAGACCTCGGTTGAGGTTGTGGAGGTTTCCCGATGAGTATCCTGTCTACCCGCCACCTGATGACGATGGACGACCTGTCCATCGCCGACATCGAAACGATCCTCGACCGCGCCGACCTGCACGCCGCCGCCAACGCCTCCGGGCCGGGCACCAAGAAGCACGGCAGCCTGCGCGGGCAGACGATCGTCAACCTCTTCCTGGAGCCCTCCACTCGCACCCGCACCTCCTTCGAGATCGCGGGCAAGCGGCTCGGCGCGGACGTCATCAACATCTCCGGCTCGGCGTCCTCGATCGCGAAGGGGGAGTCGCTGGTGGACACCGCGCAGACCCTCGACGCGATGGACACCGACATGGTGGTCATCCGGGCGCGCGCCGCCGGCAGCCCCCAAATCGTGCGCCGCAACATCCGCGGCTCGGTTATCAACGCCGGCGACGGCAAGCACGAACACCCCACCCAGGCCCTCCTCGACCTGCACACCATGCGCGCCAACTTCGGCCGGATCGCGGGTCTGCGCGTGGCGATCGTGGGCGACATCGCGCACTCGCGCGTGGTCGGCTCGCTCGCCCGCGTGCTCGGCCGGCTCGGCGCGAGCGTGGTGGTGGCCGGCCCGCCCGCCTTCCTGCCCGCCCGTCCCGACGTGCTCGGTGTGGAAGTGGCCGCTAGCGTGGACGAGGCGATCTACGGCGCCGACGTCGTCTACCTCCTGCGCATCCAGCTCGAGCGGCTCGGCAGCCTGCAACTCCTACCCTCGTTACGCGAATACGCCCGCTTCTGGGGTATGAACTCGCAGCGCCTGGCCGCGCTCGCCCCACACACAGTCATCATGCACCCCGGCCCTATGAACCGCGGCGTGGAAATCACGCAGGAGGTGGCCGACTCGATCCCGGCCCGCGTGCTCAACCAGGTCAACTCGGGCGTGGCCGTGCGGATGGCCATCATGGAACTTCTCCTCGCGAACTGTGCCGAGGATCTGTCCCCCATCGCCGCGAAGGAGCTGGTCAATGCGTAAGATTCTGCAGGGTGCGCGGGTCGTGGACCCCCAGGTGGGGCTCGACGCCGTGGCCGACATTTACGTCCGGGACGGCCGGATCGTGGCGATTGTTGTCGACGTCGACGGGCCGGCGAACGCCGAGGGATCGGACGCGGCGGGAGCTTCGGACGCGGCGGACGCGGTCGGCGTCGTTGGCGAATGGGCGGAAGTCGAGCGGGTGGACCTGCGCGGCAAGGTGGTGCTGCCGGGACTGTTCGACATGCACGTGCACTTCCGCGAGCCCGGGCAGGAGCACAAGGAAGATATCCTCACCGGCTCGCGCGCGGCGGCCCGCGGCGGCTTCACCGGGGTGGCGACCATGGCGAACACGACGCCGGTGGTGGACAACGGCAAGCTGATCGAGAGACAGATCGAGCGTGGCGAGGAGGTCGGGCTCGTGGACATCTTCCCGATCGGTGCCGTGACGAAGGGGCTCGAAGGCAAGGAGCTCGCCGAGATGGGCGAGATGGCCGAGGCCGGCGCGGTCGCCTTCTCCGACGACGGGCACGGCATCCAGCACGGCGGGCTCATGCGGCTCGCGCTCGACTACGCCAAGGTGTGGGACCGGCCGATCATCACGCACTCGCAGGATGATGCGGTGGTCGGTAGCGGCGTCGTGAACGAGGGCGTGGTCTCTACGCGGCTGGGGCTCGCCGGCTGGCCTGCCCAAGGGGAAGTGGTGCAGATCTTGCGCGACGTCGAGCTGGTAAGGCTGACCGGCGGGCGCATGCACGTGGCCCACATCTCCACGGCGCCCGGGGTGGAGGTCGTGCGTGAGGCGAAGGCCACCGGGCTGGATGTGACCGCCGAGGCGACACCGCACCACCTATTCCTCACCGAGGACGACATCACCACCGAATACGAAACGTACCTGAAGGTCAACCCGCCGCTGCGCGCCCACGCTGACGCGGAGGCGCTGGCCCAGGCCGTGGTGGACGGGACGATCGACGTGATCGCCACCGACCATGCCCCGCATGCTGCGCATGAGAAGGACCTCGAGTTCGAAAACGCGCCCTTCGGGATGATCGGGCTGGAGACCTCGCTTCCGGCCGTGTTCACCGGGCTCGTGCAGCCCGGGCGGATCGGGTGGGACCGCGTGGTCGAGCTCATGGTGGCGCGCCCGCGCGAGATCCTGCGGCTCGCACCCCAAAAGATCGAAGCCGGGGCCGAAGCCAACCTGTGCGTGTTCGACCCCGAAGGGACCACGCCGGTGGACCGGGAGCATTTGGCCTCAAAGTCGGCGAACTCCGGGTTCTGGGGGCGCGTGCTCCACGGCGAGGTGTGGGGCACCATGCTCCGTGGGGAGTTCACCTACCGCGAGGGGGCGGTGGCCAAGTGAGCGAGATGGCTGGCGGCGTGGCTGGGGCTGCGGGAGACGGGGATATGGCCGGGGCGGCCGGGCGCGTCATCGTGGCCCTCGACCTGCCTGAAGGCGAGGCGCTCGCGCTCGCGGACATGCTCCCGCGCGGGGCGTGGCTCAAGGTGGGCATGACCCTGTTCTACGCGGCCGGGCCGCGCATTGTGACCGAGCTGAAGGCACGCGGATTCCACGTTTTCCTGGACCTCAAGCTCCACGACATCCCACACCAGGTGCGCGAGGCCAGCGCCGTGCTCGGGGAGCTCGGCGCGGACCTGCTCACCGTGCACGGCGCGGGCGGCGCCGACATGGTCGCCGCCGCCCGTGAAGGCCTGACCCGCGTGGGTGCCCCCACGAAGATTCTGGCTGTCACCGTGCTGACTTCGATGGACGCCGCCGGTTTGGAACAGATCGGCGTGGGGCGGGCCCTGCCGGACCAGGTGCGCGAACTCGCGCGAGCCTCTTATGCGGCGGGGGCGGACGGCGTCATCTGCTCACCGCTGGAAGCGGGCGACCTGCGCGGCGTGCTCGGCCCCGAGGCGCTTATCGTCACGCCCGGGGTGCGGCCGGCTGGCGCGGACGTCGGCGATCAGTCGCGCGTGGCTACGCCCGGCGCGGCGGTCAAGGATGGGGCGAGCCACGTGGTGGTCGGAAGGCCGATCACGCAGGCCGCGGACCCGGCGGCGGCATTCGAGGCAATCGCCGCAGATATCAGGGGGAACAATGCTCACTAACGATGAGATTCTGGCGCGCGTGCGCGAAACCGAAGCGATCCGGCACGGGCACTTCGCGCTGACGAGCGGACGGCACTCCGACACGTACATTCAGTGTGCGCGGGTGCTCGAATCGCCGGACGTGACGGCCGCGCTCGCGCAGGAGGCGGTGCGGCGGCTGGACGTGGAGGTCGACATAGTGGCCTCGCCGGCCGTGGGCGGCATGCTGTTCGGCTTCGCGGTGGCGCTCGCCCTGCACAAGCGCTTCGTGTTCACCGAGCGGGTGGACGGCGCGATGCAGCTTCGGCGCTCCTTCGAGATCCCGCGCGGGGCGCGCGTGCTCGTGGTGGAGGACGTGGTCACCACCGGCGGGTCCGTGGCTGAGGTCGTGGCGCTCGTGGAGGCCGCGGGCGCCGAGGTGGTGGGCGTGGTCGCGCTCATCGACCGCAAGACCGAACGCAAGTTTACCGCGCCCTTCTACCCGCTGCTCTCCCTACCCACGGAATCGTGGGCGCCGGAGGAGTGCGGGCTGTGCGCGGCGGGCGAGGAGCTGGATTCGCCGGGCAGCCGCCGGCTGTAGCCGGCCGGTACCCGGTTGTACCTGCCGAAAACGTCCCTTCGCGGGACGATTGTAATATTTTGGACGATTCCGGGCCGATCTCCTCATATAAGAAGATCGGCCCGGAATCGTCCAGTGAATTCAAATCCGGCCCGGCGGCGCCCCGGTCCGCCGGCCCAGTGCGCCCGGCCTTAGAGCGCCGCGATCTCCCTGATGAGGGCCGGTCCGCGGTAGATGAACCCGGTGTAGAGCTGGATGGCTTTGGCGCCGGCGTCGAGGGCGGCGGCTGCGTCGGCGTCGGTCATGATTCCGCCCGATCCCACGACGTCGACGCCCGAGTGCTCAGCCACGTACCGGATCACCTGCAGGGAGCGCCGGGTGAGCGGCGCGCCGGACAGTCCGCCCGTCTCGGCGGCCGCGGAGGAGCGTAGGCCGGCGGGCCGGGCGTTGGTGGTGTTGGTGGCGATGAGCGCGTCCACGCCCATCTCCTCGGCCACGCCTAGCACGCCATCGATCTCGAGCCACCCCATGTCGGGGGCGATCTTGAGCCACAGCGGCAGCCGGTCGCCGGCCCGCACCTCGTTGAGTGCCTGGAGTAGGTCGCGTAGTGCGGCCGGGTCCTGCAGGTCGCGCAGCCCGGGGGTGTTGGGGCTGGAGACATTGATCGCCACGTAGTCAGCCACGTCGGCCACTTCGCGCAGGCAGTCGACGTAGTCGGTGATGAAGTCCTCGTTCGGCGTGGTCTTGTTCTTGCCGATGCTCATGCCGATCCGCAGGCCGAGCGCGTAGTTCCCGCGCTTCACGCCCCACGCGCGCAGCCGCCCGGCGCCGGCCGCTGCGCCCGGGTTGTTGAAGCCCATCCGGTTGATGATTGCCTGGTCTTGTGGCATGCGGAACATGCGCGGTTCGGGGTTGCCGGGCTGTGGGTGCGGTGTGAAGGTGCCGAGCTCCGCGCCGGCGAACCCGAGCGCCGACCACATCCGCGCCGCCTCGCCCGTCTTGTCCAGGCCGGCGGCGAGTAGCACGGGGTGGCGGAACTCCACACCGCCTGCGCGCACGGGCTTGGTCGGCACGCGCAGCACGGGCAGGTTGGCGGAGATCTGCGCGCCGAAGCTCCCAAGCAGCCCGCCCGACGCCCCCAGCGCCCGCATCATGAGGTCATGGATCTCCTCGGGGTCCTTGCGAAACAGGAGTGGCCGCGCGATCCGCTCATAGCCAAACGCCGACGACGCCGTCACCGCGGCCCTCGCCATCTTCGCCGCGTTGTCGAGTGTGAAGTCCATGTGCGCACCTTTCGGCGTGGTTCAGCCAGTTCACCTCAGTTTACCGGCAATGCCCGCGCTCCCCGCTCCTTCTCATCCCCTGGCCGGCGAGATCTCAGTTTTCGGACGACGCCGTCCGCGCACTCTCCGCCGCGCCTTCCAGTCACGCCTCGCCCCACCCTGCCCAGCCGCTCCAGGATCGACGCAAGGTTGGCGCGAAGTCACGGTTCCGGCGTCGTCGGAACCCACCCTTGCCCCGCTCCCCAAAGTTGAGCGGAAGTGACTCAAGAAATAGTCACAGGTATTGACGAAACTTTCTCGAGCGCCTTATCCTGTATTCGGAACAAAACATAGAAGGGGTTGCGGGCTGCGGGCCCGAATCCGAAAGAAGGAGTTACACATGGCACGTGCAGTTGGTATTGATCTTGGTACCACCAATTCCGTGGTCGCTGTCCTTGAGGGTGGCGAGCCCACGGTTATCGCGAACGCGGAGGGCATGCGGACCACCCCGTCGGTGGTGGGTTTTTCGAAGACGGGCGAGGTGCTGGTTGGTGAGATCGCCAAGCGCCAGGCTGTCGCTAACCCGGACCGCACGGTTTTGTCGGTCAAGCGCCACATGGGCGATTCGTCGTGGAAGGTCGCAATTGACGACAAGTCCTACACCCCCCAGCAGATCTCGGCCTACATCCTGCAGAAGCTGAAGAAGGATGCGGAGACGTACTTGGGCGAGCCGGTCACGGACGCCGTTATCACGGTCCCGGCCTACTTCAATGACGCGCAGCGTCAGGCCACGAAGGACGCGGGCCAGATCGCCGGCCTCAACGTCCAGCGCATTGTCAATGAGCCCACGGCGGCGGCGCTCGCCTACGGCCTGGAGAAGGGCAAGGAAGATGAGATGATCCTCGTCTTCGACCTGGGCGGCGGTACGTTCGACGTGTCGCTGCTGGAGGTCGGCAAGGATGACGACGATTTCTCGATCATCCAGGTCCGCGCCACCTCGGGCGACAACAAGCTCGGTGGCGATGACTGGGATCAGCGCATTGTGGACTGGCTGGTGTCGCAGACGAAGAACGCTTACGGCGTGGACCTGTCGAAGGACAAGGTGGCAGTCCAGCGTCTCAAGGAGGCCGCTGAGCAGGCGAAGAAGGAGCTGTCGTCGGCAACCTCCACGAACATTTCGCTGCAGTACCTGTCGATGTCTGAGAACGGCCCGATCCACCTGGATGAGACGCTCACCCGCGCCAAGTTTGAGGACATGACGCGCGATCTGCTCGAGCGCACGAAGGCACCGTTCAAGAAGGTCATCGAGGATGCGGGCATCAAGCTGTCGGAGATCGATCACGTGGTGATGGTCGGCGGTTCTACCCGTATGCCGGCCGTGACCGAGGTGGTCAAGGAGCTGACGGGCGGGCGCGAGCCGAACAAGAGCGTGAATCCGGACGAGGTCGTGGCCGTGGGCGCTGCCCTGCAGGCCGGCGTCATCACGGGCGACCGCACGGACGTCCTGCTCATCGACGTCACCCCGCTGTCGCTCGGCATCGAGACCAAGGGTGGCGTGATGACCAAGCTCATCGAGCGCAACACGGCGATCCCCACCAAGCGTTCGGAGGTCTTCTCCACCGCTGAGGACAACCAGCCGTCGGTGCTCATCCAGGTCTACCAGGGCGAGCGCACCTTCGCGCGTGACAACAAGCTGCTTGGCACGTTCGAGCTGTCCGGCATTGCGCCGGCCCCGCGCGGCATCCCGCAGATCGAGGTCACCTTCGATATTGACGCGAACGGCATTGTCCACGTCTCCGCGAAGGATCGCGGCACGGGCAAGGAACAGTCCGTCACGATCACGGGCGGCTCGGCCCTGTCGAAGGAGGACATCGAGCGCATGGTGAAGGAGGCCGAGGAGAACGCGGCCGAGGACGCCAAGCGCAAGGAGGAGGCCGAGGTCCGCAACTCCGCGGAGCAGCAGTCCTACTCGATCGAGAAGCTCCTCGATGAGAACAAGGACAAGCTCGACGATTCCGTGACCAGCGAGGTCCGCGCCGCTGCCGAGGCGGTCAAGGAGGCCCTCAAGGGTGACGACGTCGAGGCGATCAAGTCCGCCCAGGAGGAGCTGAACACGAAGGCTCAGAAGATCGGCGAGGCGCTCTACGCCCAGGCCCAGCAGGAAGGCGCCCCCGGCGCTGAGGGCTGGACGGATGCGGCGAACGCGGCTCGTGATGCCGAGGATGACGTGGTCGACGCCGAGATCGTTGACGACGAGGATTCCAAGAACTAACGCGGGCTGAAGGGGGCGGCGTGTTACGCCGCCCCTTGTCCGTACAGGCATTCGGAGAAAGGAATGGGCATGACGAACGAGGATTTCGGTGGCCAGCCCGATGAGCAGATGAACGACGTCGCCCAGGCCCCCGATCAGGCGGCGCCCGAGCAGGACACCACCCAGCCCGCCACGGACGCGGGCGAGGACGCAACCGGGCAGACCGACGTCGTTGGCGAGCTGTCCGAACTGGACCAGGCGCTGCTGCGCGTGGCCGAACTGGAGGAGGAGCTGGCGCGCCGCAAGGCCGACCTGTACAACCTCGGCCAGGAATACAACGGGTACGTCAAGCGCTCGAAGGCGGAGGCGCGCGTGCAGTACGAGGCGGGGATCACGAAGGTGATCGACACGCTGCTGTCCGTGCTCGACGACGCCGCCCTCGCCCGCCAGCACGGGGACCTCACGGGGCCCGCCGGCGCGGTGGTGGACAAGCTCGAGCAGACGCTACAGACGAACTTTGGGCTCGAACGCTACGGCGAACCGGGCGACGAGTTCGACCCCGAGCATCACGAGGCGCTGATGAACACCACGTCGGCGGATGTGGAGGTCCAGCAGGTCGCCCACATCATCCAACCCGGCTACAAGCAGGGCGAGAAGGTTGTGCGGCCGGCGCGGGTCGGCGTCGTGAGCCCGGAGTAGAAGACGAACAGTGACGGAAGGCAAGGAGGTGAAGAATGGCAGCTAGTCAGGATTGGATGTCGAAGGATTTTTACGCGGCGCTGGGGCTGAAGAAGGACGCGACCGAAGCCGAAATCAAGAAGGCCTACAACACGTACGCACGCAAGTACCACCCGGATCGCAACCCGGGCGACAAGGCGGCGGAGGAGAAGTTCAAGGCCGCCTCCGAGGCGTACCAGGTGCTGTCGAATGCGGAGGACCGCAAGCAGTATGACGCGATCCGTTCGATGGCCGGCGGCGGCGCGCGATTCTCACCGGGCGCCGGCGGGTTCGAGGACATCTTTTCGAACTTCGGCGGCGGCAACGTGCGGTTCACCGCGAATGGGGCGAATCCGGGCTTTGAGGACATCCTGTCGCAGATGTTCGGCCAGGGCGCGCCGCAGGCAAACGGCCAGGGAGGCTTCGGGTTCTTCGGTTCACGACGCCGCCCGGAGCGTGGCGCCGACGTGGAGACGTCGATTTCGATCCCGTTACGTCATGCGGTAGACGGCACCACCGTCACCGTGACGAGCGGCGGGGAGAAGGTGACCGCGAAGATCCCCGCGGGGATCGCGAACGGCCAAAAGATCCGCATCAAGGGCAAGGGCGGCCAGGGGCAAAACGGTGGCGAGCGCGGGGACGTGCTGGTCAAGGTCACCGTGGAGCCGCACCCGGTCTACGATCTGGACGGGCGGGACGTGTACGTCAACGTGCCTGTCTCGTTCGATGAGGCGGCGCTGGGCGCCACGATCGAGGTGCCCACGCTCGAGGGCAAGCAGGTCAAGGTCAAGGTGCCGGCCGGCTCCAGCTCGGACAAGGTGATGCGCGTGCGCGGGAAGGGGCTCGCCTCCCACCACGGGGCGAAGGGCGACATGTACGTGCGCCTGAAGGTCGTGGTGCCGAAGCGGCTCTCGGACGAAGCGCGGGCCGCCGTGGAACAGTTCCGCGACGTGACCGCCGACGCCGATCCGCGGCGCGAGTTCGATCAGATGGCTAGGATTTAAGGGAGGCCTGCCGGGAGGTCGGCGGGCCGAGAGTCAAGGAGGTGAGTGATGGCGAAGGTATCGAAGTCGGCACCCATTTTGTCGGTGACGGTGGCTGCGGAGCTGGCGGGAATGCACGCCCAGACGGTGCGCCAGTATGACCGGATGGGGCTTGTCACCGCTCACCGCACGCGAGGCGGGGGCCGGCGATACTCGCTGGCCGACGTCGAGAAGCTGGTCGAGATTCAGCGCCTGTCCCAGGAGGAGGGCGTGAGCCTGGCCGGCATCGCGAAGATTTTTGAGTTGCAGGCACGGCTGGAGAAGGCGGAGCGGGCGCGGGAGCGGCTCGAGCGGGAGAACGCCCGGATGCGGGCCGCCCTCGAGCTGCTGCGCGACGAGCTGACCCGCCGCGACTCCCGCCTGAACAGGGTGTTCGCCGCGGACCCGTCCGGCGACGTGCTCATGGCCGAACGCTTCGAAGACCTGCGCTCGGCGCTGCGCGAGCAGATGGAGCGCGAGCGAATGGTCGCCGGCAACGACGTGGTGCTCTGGCGCCCGCGCTACCTCGTCCCGCAGGGGCTGTTCTAACCCGTGGGCGAGATGCCCGTGGGTTGGCTGGCCGGAATGCCGGGGGAGGCTGGGCGTGAGCCGGGGCGCAAACCTGGCGACGCAATTGTGCAAGCGCGTGGGCGCGAACTTGGCCGTGCGGCCGGGCGCGAGATACTGACGGCCGGCCGGCTGCGGTCGGCGCTCGCGGCTGAGCTGGATCCGATTGTGGACGCGGGGCACCCGCTACCCGGGAAGGGCATGCGCCGGGCGGCCGTGCTCATCCTGCTCGACGCGGCGGACGACCCGGCCGTTCTTCTCACTCAACGCGCCGCCCACATGCGCAAACACGCAGGTCAAGTGAGCTTCCCGGGCGGGAGCATGGACCCGGGGGAGAGCGAGGTGCAGGCCGCGCTGCGCGAGGCCTGGGAGGAGTGTGCGATCCCTGGCGAGGGCGTGCAGGTGTGGGGCCAGCTGCCGGCGAGCTCCCTGCCCGTGACCTCTTTCTCGGTAACGCCCGTGGTAGGCGTGTGGGACTCGGCGCTGACGCTTGAGCCGGTGGCGAGCCCTGCCGAGGTGGAGGCGATCCACCTGGTGAAGGTGGCCGACCTTGCCGACCCCGCCAACCGCGGTAGCTGGCACCGGGCGGCGGCCGGCCGCGAGTATGGCGGGGCGGCCTTCCAGGTGGGCGACCTCGTGATCTGGGGCTTCACCGCCATGCTGCTGGATGGCCTGCTGGTCGTGGCCGGGTGGTCACGCCCGTGGGACACCGAGCGCCGCATCGCCGTGCCCCGGCGCTTCGGCGGCTGGGACTAGTGCGGGCCTTGGGCGCCGGCCCTGGGTTCCGGGCCCGCCAACCTTTGGTGCTGGGCCCGCCAGCGATTAAAGATATCTGGACGATTCTGGGCCTATCTTCGCATATGACAAGATCGCCCCGAATGCGTCCAAGAAATCTTAATTGGCCTGGGCCGCCTGGGGCGCCCGGGGAACTTGCCCGGCGGGGAGGGTGTGCGGGACGTCCGAGAACACGCCTGTGACTCCCCAGTTGAACAGTTCGTTGGCGCGGGCCGGGCTGTTGACCGTCCACACGTTCACCCCGTAGCCAGCGTCACGGAAGGCGCGGACCATCTCGCGGGTGAGGCCGCGGGAGTCGGGGTGGATGTGGTCGGCCTCGAGGAGCTCGAGCACCGAGCGCCAGTCCGGCCAGAGGTTCTCTCTCACGAACAGTGCGCCGATGGAGAGGTGGGGCGCCTTCGTCTTGACCTCCCGCAACAGCAGGTGGTTGAAGGACGAGATGATGAGCTTCGGGCCGTCGAGTCGATCGAGCTCCGCAAGCACGTTGTCCACCAGCAGGTGGCTCATTTGGGCGCCGGCCTCGTTCGACTTCAGCTCGATGTTGGCGTTTATGCCGGTGCCGTTCATGAAGTCGACCAGTTCGCGCAGCGTGGGGATCGGCTCCCTGGCGAACTCGGGAGAGAACCAGGAGCCAGCGTCGACCTCGGCAAGGTCGGCCTTGGCGAGCCCGTAGTACGAGCCGGAGCGGTTGGTTGTCCGATCCAGCGCTGTGTCATGAATGAGGATCGGCGTGCCGTCCCCAAGGATGTCCACATCGGTCTCGAGCCAGGTCAACCCCCGATCGGCGGCCGCCTTGAACGCCGCCATCGTGTTCTCGGGCGCGAGCCCGCTCAACCCACGGTGTGCGAAGATTCGCCTTTCCACGTTCAATCACCCATTCCTTCCACCCCTCTTATCTTAGTGGCACCAGCCGTGCCCGTGCGGGACTCCAACTCAGGCCGGGCATGCTACCCGCGCCAGAGCCGGCGCCGACAAGTCGCGCCTGACCTACCCGAGCAGCTCGGGTGCGTGCCACTCCTTGCCGAGCACGTGCTGATCCACGAACGCCATCACGGTCTGGTACCACACCAGCGAGTTGGAAGGCTTGAGCACCCAGTGGTTCTCATCCGGGAAGTAGAGGAACTTGTGCCCGCGCACCTTCGCCACCCGGTTCAGCGCCTGCCACAGGGCGTGGCTCTGCCCGATCGGCACGCGGTAGTCGCGATCCCCGTGGATGACGAGCATCGGCACCTCGATTTGCTCCGCGAAGCGGTGCGGGGAGTAGATCGCCTCCTGTGTGGGCATCATCCACTCGTACCATCCGCCGTTATCGGTGGTGCCGGCCATCTGGCCCACATTCCACAGCGAGGCGTGGCTGACGATGCAAGAGAAGCGGGTGCCTGTGTGCCCGGCCATCCAGTTGGCCATGTATCCGCCGTATGAGCCGCCGAGTAGCGCCGTGCGCTCACCCGAGATATCCGCCCGGGCCTCGGCGGCATCCACGAGTGCGAGGATGTCGGTGTAGGGTGCGTCGCCGATTGCGTCGTTGCCGCGGTCGATCATGTGCTGGCCATACCCCGTGGAAATCGCCGGGTCCGGCAGGAGCACCGCGTAGCCCTTCGCCGCGAATGGGCCCGGGTTCCAGCGCCACGTCCAGTCATTCCACGTGCCCCATGGGCCACCATGCACGAAGACGAGCAGGGGAGCCGGCGCCTCCGCACTGGCGCCCTCCGGCAACCAGAGCCAGGCGCGCACTTCCGTGCCGTCCTCGCCGTGGGCCGTCACCTCATCGAGCCGGCCCGGCGCCTGGACCGCCGGCGTCAGCGGCGCGAGCTCCTTAACCGTGCTGTCGAGTGCCACGCTAACCGGGCAGGGCGGCTGGTTGATCGCCGAACGCAGCGCGTAGATCGTGCCCTCCCGCACGCCCACGTTCGTGTACGCGAAGTCGTCATGCGTCAGGAGCGAGGCCGTGCCCTTCTCCAGATCCACCACGTACAACGACTGCCGGCCCCTGCGCGGGGCGCCGAGCACGAAGGCGGACTCACTCAGCCACGCCACCTCGCTCGGCCAGTCGCCGAACTCAACCCGGGTGCGCTGGCCGCTGCCCCGGTCCCAGACCTCTGCCCAGGACTGCAACGGCTGACCGTCCACGTTTCCCGACTCCACGAAAACCACGGCCCGCGTCCCCTCCGGCGAGTAGCTGCCCGCCGAATAGGAGCGGTAATCGGGCACGTCCTCCCGCTCGCGCGGGGCAATCGCCACCTCCCGCGCCTCACCCGAGGCCAGCTCCACCTCCCACACCGAGAAGACCTGCTCGGTGGAATCCTTCACCGTCTGACTGATCGTTACCAGCGCCCGCGCACCATCAGGCGAGAACGCCGCGCCCGCCAGCCGGCCCGCCGGCGTGGGTACGTGCCGAAGCTTCACCTCCGAGGTGGGCAGCTTCGACTCGCCACCGGCCGCGTCTCCGGCCTCACCAGCCGCGCCGTGTTCACCACTCGCACCGTGATCTCCGGACACGCCCTCAGCCGCGGCGCCATCCGGCACGCCGCCCTTCGGGCCCTCCACCGAGAAGTCCTCCAGTTCCGGCGCGTCCGCCACGAACAGCTTGGGGTAGGCCGGCCCGAGGTCGTGATCCCAGAATCGTACGGGGAAGCCCTCATGCAGGATGGCGCTGACCCCGCGTTCCTTGCGCTCGGCCACGAGCTTCGCATCCTCCTCCAGCGAGCGCCCCGGAAACACGTTGACCGTCAGCAGCAGTTTGCCGCCCTCGGCCGTCACCGAGCCGATCGAGCCGGGCGTGCGCAGCACCACACGCGCCTCGCCGCTTGGCGGTAGCATCCACAGCGCGTTCGATTCGCCCTCGCCGCGAGCATCATCCCGGCCGGAGGTGAAGTACACCTCCCCGCGCTCGCCGATCGCCATCAGGACCTCGCCCTTGACCGAGCGGGTGAGCGTACGCGGCGCGCCGCCCGTGATCTCCACCAACGTGGAGACATACTTATCCTTCTTTTTCGCCAGCCGCGCCACGGTGGCGACCGTGCGCCCGTGCCGCGTGGCAAGCGAGGTCACGCGAGGCTGCGCAATGAACTGTTCCATCGAATCAAAAATCGTCATGCCCTCATCCTAAAACGCCCCTCCGACACTTTTTCTGCCGCCCCCCTTTTCCCGCACTAATCCAAGGCAAACGGTTCGGCCGGGTAGTCCCCGAGCCTGCGCACAATGCGCGCTAGTTGCTCGGCCGTTCGCCATCCGCCGTTGAAAATCTGCGTGCCCGGCCCAAACAGCCGCCCGTTCGCCAACGGCCCGGCGTCTACCGGCGCAAATCCCAGCGCGTCAACGATCCGTGCGGCCGCAAGCCGGGCTTCGGCGTCGTCGGCGGCAACACACTGCCCGCGGCGGTAGTCGGTGGAGTGAGGGCGCGCGTCGAAGGCGAGGTCCGAATACGCTAGGTGGTTGAGCGTCTTGACCACGCGCGCGGCGGGGAATAACTCCTGCGTGATCAGGCTCGACGCCCGCGGCTCGCGCGCAAACCGGCTCGCGGCGTCGAGGCGCGGCCAATAGTTCCCGACGTCGATCGCCAGCCTCCCGTCCAGCGCCTCGGCCGGGATCGTCTCCAGTGCGGACAGTGGCACGGCGAGGAAAATGGGCGCCTTGGCGGGAAGATTTTTGATGTCAACGACGTCGATCGCGCGGGCCTGCGCCCCCAGCGTGGCGGCGAGCTCGGTGGCCGGACGACGCGCGGCGACCCACGGCGTCGTGCCGATTTCGAAAAAACGCTCAGCGAGCGAAATACCCATGAGACCTGCACCAATGATGATGGCGCCGCGCCGGAATTCTTCCATAAAAGTCCTCCCTTATTCCATCTTATAGTTCGTGTGTGAGGATGTATGGTTGTTAGACGCCAAGGTGAACAAGGATGTTAACCAAGCGGACACTTTTTTGTCGGACCCGGCAAGTATTGTTGCGATTAAGGCGTGCAATTACGTTTGAACATCACACGAAGGGAAAACTGTGAAACGCAGAAACACTCTAGTCGCGGCCCTCGCCGCTACTGTGCTTGCCCTGCCGCTGGCCACGCTGCCAGCGCAGGCGGACTCCACGGGCGCGACCGACCTCATCATCAGTGAATATGTTGAGGGGTCAAGCAACAACAAGTACATCGAGCTGTACAACGGCACGGATGCCGAGATTGACCTCAGCCAGTACACCATGGAGCTGTACACGAACGGTGCCACCACCACGAAGAACCCGCAAGCGCTGTCCTCCACGCTTGCGCCGGGTGCCACGTTCATCCTCGCCAACTCGCAGGCCAAGATCCATGGCTCGATGGCCGTGCTGACGAGCAGCGTCACTAACTTCAACGGCGATGACGTGCTCGTGCTCAAGAAGGGCGACCAGGTGGTCGACTCGCTCGGCCAGATTGGTGACACCGCGAAGTTCGGCGAGAACAAGACTCTGATCCGCAAGCCGAATGTGACTGCTGGAGACACGAACCCGAACGACGCCTTCGACGTGACCGTCGAATGGAACGCGAAGGGGATTGACGACATCTCCGACCTGGGCAAGCACACTATGAACGGCTCGGGCGCGCTCGATCCTGATCCGGACCCGGATCCTGAACCCGACCCGGATCCGCAGCCTGAGCCACAACCTGGCAACGTCGTAGCGATTGCGGACATCCAGGGCACGGGTGACAAGACCCCGCTGGAGGGTAAGACCGTGACCACGGAGGGCGTCGTTACGGCGCTCTACACCACGGGCGGCTTCAGTGGCTTCTACATGCAGACGCAGGGTACGGGTGGCACCCATGACGGCAACGCCTCGCACGGTATTTTCGTGTTCGACGCCGGCTTGAAGTTCTCCAAGACCCTGGCCAAGGGCGACTTCGTGCGCGTGACGGGCACGGCCGCCGAGTACTATGGTCTGACGCAGCTCAAGGACCTCACCGCCGTGGAGAAGATGGCGAAGGACGGCGTCGTGGATCCGAAGCCGGTGGTGCTGAACGAGTTCCCTGTGGGGAATGAGGCTCGTGAGAAGTACGAGGGCATGCTGGTTGATATCAAGGCCCCGATGACGATCACGAACAACTACCTGCAGAACAATACGAGCAAGAACAAGACGATCTTCACGGCGCGTTGGGGCGAGCTCGGCCTGACCCCGGGGGATAAACCTCTGCGTCAGCCCTCGGATCTTTACAACCCGGCGAAGAACCCGACTGAGATCGCTGCTCTCAATGAGGACAACGAGTCTAAGCTGATCAACCTCGACGACGGCATCTCCTTCGATCTGGTTAACTTCAAGTACGCGAACCACCGCATCCCGGTGGCGTACCTCGATGTGAAGAACCCGGCACGCGCCGGCGCGCAGGTGAACTTCCTGCAGCCGATGATCATCGATTACCGCGACAACACCTGGAAGATTCAGCCCACCGAGCCGGTCAACGTTGAGGGTGCGGAGGATAGCTTCAAGGACAACTCGGTCAACTGGGTGTCCTTCTCCAACAACGAACGGCCCTCTGCGCCGGAGAACCTGGGCGACGTGTCGCTGGCCACCTTCAACGTGCTGAACTACTTCATCACCACGGGCGACCAGCTGAATTGCAAGGGTTACCAGGATCGCGCGGGCAATCTCATTACCGCTAACGGCTGTGATGCCCGCGGCGCGGCCGATGCCGTGAACCTCAAGCGCCAGCAGGACAAGATTGTCACCGCGATCAACCAGCTCGACGCGAGCGTGGTTGGCCTCGAGGAGATTGAGAATTCCAAGAAGTTCAACAAGGATCGCGACGCCGCGCTCGATACCCTGGTTGCCGAGTTGAACAAGGGCGCAGGCACGGATAAGTGGGCGGCCGTGAAGTCGCCGGAGCAGGTTCCGGCTAGCGAGGACGCAATCCGTCTGGCGTTCATCTACCAGCCTGCGAAGGTTGAGCCGGTGGGCGCGTCCAAGATCCTGATCGGGAGCGCGGACTTCACCGGTAAGGCCCGTGAGCCGCTCGCGCAGGAGTTCCAGGCTCTCGATGCCAATGGCAATGCATCGGGCAAGTCTTTCGTGGCTGTCGCGAACCACTTCAAGTCGAAGGGCAGCCTCTCGGATAAGTCCGATACCGATGTCTACCAGGGCAACAACAACAAGTTGCGCGTGAAGCAGGCCCAGGCCCTACTTGCGTGGGTGGAGAAGGAGTTCGCTGGCAAGCCGATCTTCCTGCTCGGAGACTTCAACGCCTATTCGGCTGAGGATCCGATCCTTGCGATGGCCGATAAGGGTTACACCGATCTTGCTCCTAAGTTCGCTCCGGAGAAGCAGACCTACCAGTTCTCGGCTTACCAGGGCTCGCTCGATCACGTGCTGGCGAACCAGATGGCTCTTGACCTTGTGGTCGGCGGCGACATCTGGGACATCAACGCGGACGAGCCGCTCGCCTTTGAGTACTCGCGCTACAACTACAACGTCAAGTACAAGGAGCTCTACGACACCACGGCGTTCCGCTCGTCGGATCACGACCCGATCAAGATCAGCCTCAAGGTTCTTGAGAATGTCGAGCCCGAGGCGCCGGTAACCCCGAAGGCGCCGACTATGGATGGCGCCGGTATGGTCACGATCCCGACCGTTGAGGGTGTGGTTTACAAGGTCGGTGATCGGGAGGTCACCGGAACTGTTGAGGTGAAGCCTGGCCAGACTGTGACGGTGACGGCCGAGGCCGCGGAGGGCTTTGAGCTGGCCGCGGGTGCGGAAAAGTCGTGGGACTTCACGGTGAAGGCGCCGGAGCCCGGACCTGATCCCGAGCCGGAGCCTGAGCCTGGGCAGTGCGTGGTGATGGATCGTCCGGTTACGCCGTCGCG
>NZ_KV793353.1:0-3849 GCF_001808465.1 Trueperella sp. HMSC08H06 | reverse complement strand
ATCAAGTTTGGTGACGGCGGTGTCCTACTCTCCCACACCCTCTCAAGTGCAGTACCATCGGCGCTGGTAGGCTTAGCTTCCGGGTTCGGAATGGGACCGGGCGTTACCCTACCGCTATTGCCACCGTCAAAATAACGGGGCCAACCATAACGGTTGGTTTATTCAGTTATCTGGGCCGGTTAGTGTGGTGGCCCAGAATTGTATAGCGGATGCGAACAACAAGTTATAAAAGTTTTTTAAGTGGTCGGCCAATTAGTACCAGTCAGCTCCACCCATTACTAGGCTTCCACGTCTGGCCTATCAACCCCATGGTCTATAGGGGGCCTCACAACACTTAATGTGTCTGGGAAACGTTATCTTGAAGCAGGCTTCCCGCTTAGATGCTTTCAGCGGTTATCCCTTCCGAACGTAGCCAACCAGCCATGCACCTGGCGGTACAACTGGCACACCAGAGGTTCGTCCGTCCCGGTCCTCTCGTACTAGGGACAGCCCTTCTCACGTTTCCAACGCGCGCAGCGGATAGGGACCGAACTGTCTCACGACGTTCTGAACCCAGCTCGCGTACCGCTTTAATGGGCGAACAGCCCAACCCTTGGGACCTACTCCAGCCCCAGGATGCGACGAGCCGACATCGAGGTGCCAAACCATGCCGTCGATATGAACTCTTGGGCAGGATCAGCCTGTTATCCCCGGGGTACCTTTTATCCGTTGAGCGACGGCGCTTCCACAAGCCACCGCCGGATCACTAGTTCCTACTTTCGTACCTGCTCGACTTGTCAGTCTCACAGTCAAGCTCCCTTGTGCACTTACACTCAACACCTGATTACCAACCAGGCTGAGGGAACCTTTGAGCGCCTCCGTTACCATTTAGGAGGCAACCGCCCCAGTTAAACTACCCACCAGGCACTGTCCCTGAACCAGATCATGGTCCAAGGTTAGACATCCAGCACGATCAGAGTGGTATTTCAACAATGACTCCACCATCACTAGCGTGACAGCTTCACAGTCTCCCACCTATCCTACACAAACCGTACCAAACACCAATACCAAGCTATAGTAAAGGTCCCGGGGTCTTTCCGTCCTGCTGCGCGAAACGAGCATCTTTACTCGTAATGCAATTTCACCGAGTTCGCGGTTGAGACAGCGGAGAAGTCGTTACGCCATTCGTGCAGGTCGGAACTTACCCGACAAGGAATTTCGCTACCTTAGGATGGTTATAGTTACCACCGCCGTTTACTGGGGCTTAAATTCTCAGCTTCGACCCAAAAGAGTCTAACCGATCCTCTTAACCTTCCAGCACCGGGCAGGCGTCAGTCCGTATACATCCACTTACGTGTTCGCACGGACCTGTGTTTTTGATAAACAGTCGCTTCTCCCTGGTTTCTGCGGCCATCACCCCTAGCACGTAAAGCGCTTCAAGGATCAGGCCCCCCTTCTCCCGAAGTTACGGGGGCATTTTGCCGAGTTCCTTAACCACGATTCACTCGAACTCCTTAGTATACTCTACCTAACCACCTGTGTCGGTTTAGGGTACGGGCGGCTAGAACCTCACGTCGAGGCTTTTCTCGGCAGCACAGGATCACTCTACTTCGACCATTCGGTCTCATCATCCAGCCTCACTTTATACGTTCCCCGGATTTGCCAAAGGAACAAGCTGCGCTGTTAAACGTGGCAAGCCATAAGCCACGCGGAAGCTACCACTCTGCGTCACCCCTGTTAACACGCTTGCCTACAACAAGATCAGGTCCCCCGCCCCCCACACCACCAACCCCCGAAAGGGCTAGCAATGGGCAGGGATGGTTAGTATCCCCTGCTTCAGCATGGACGGTCCTTCGCCGGTACCAGAATAACAACTGGTTGCCCATCGACTACGCCTGTCGGCCTCGCCTTAGGACCCGACTAACCCAGGGCGGACGAACCTGGCCCTGGAACCCTTAGTTATTCGGAGGACGGGATTCTCACCCGTCAATCGCTACTCATGCCTGCATTCTCACTCGCACTCAATCCACCACACAGTCACCTGGCAGCTTCACCTCAAGCACGACGCTCCCCTACCCAACAAAAAAATTGTTGCCACGGTTTCGGCGGTGTACTTAGCCCCGCTACATTGTCGGCGCGGAATCACTTGACCAGTGAGCTATTACGCACTCTTTCAAGGATGGCTGCTTCTAAGCCAACCTCCTGGTTGTCACAGCAACTCCACATCCTTTCCCACTTAGCACACCCTTAGGGGCCTTAACCGATGATCTGGGCTGTTTCCCTCTCGACAATGGAGCTTATCCCCCACAGTCTCACTGCCACGCTCAACTTAACCGGCATTCGGAGTTTGGCTGATCTCAGTACCCGGTATAAGGGCCATCGACCATCCAGTCGCTCTACCACCAGCAAGCACACGCAACGCTGCACCTAAATGCATTTCGGGGAGAACCAGCTATCACGAAGTTTGATTGGCCTTTCACCCCTAACCACAGGTCATCCCCTCCATTTTCAACTGAAGTGGGTTCGGGCCTCCACACGCTCTTACACGTGCTTCACCCTGCCCATGGCTAGATCACCTCGCTTCGGGTCTAGAACATGCAACTACAACGCCCTATTCAGACTCGCTTTCGCTACGACTACCCCACACGGGTTAACCTCGCCACACATCCTAACTCGCAGGCTCATTCTTCAAAAGGCACGCCATCACCCCCACCAAGAAGGCTCTGACGGATTGTAAGCGCACGGTTTCAGGTACTATTTCACTCCCCTCCCGGGGTACTTTTCACCATTCCCTCACGGTACTATCCACTATCGGTCACACGAAGTATTTAGGTTTACACAGTGGTCTGTGCAGATTCACACGAGATTTCACGAGCCCCGTGCTACTCGGGACAACCACAAAGAGAGCATGAGGTTTCAGCTACAGGACTATCACCCACTACGGTCCAGCTTCCCAACTGATTCGCCTACCCCACACCTTTATCACTCCACGACCCCATGCCGGTAAGGCCACATGGCTCCCACAACCCCGAATGCGCAACGCCCGACAGCTATCACACACACCCGGTTTAACCTCATCCGCTTTCGCTCGCCACTACTCACAGAATATCTCTTCCTACGGGTACTAAGATGTTTCACTTCCCCGCGTCACCCCCAACCACCCTATACATTCAGGTGGCGGTACCCAGAAACAACTCCAGGCAGGTTCCCCCATTCGGACACCCTCGGATCACAGCTCGTATGCCAACTCCCCGAGGCTTATCGCAGGCTACAACGTCCTTCATCGGCTTCGTGTACCAAGGCATCCACCGAACGCCCTTAAACACTTACAAAAACCAAAAGATGCTCGCATCCACTATACAATTCTCAACCACCACACCAACACCACACACAAACCCAAACAAACAGCCTGAAAACTTGCGCATGGGTGGCCAGGGCCTGTTACCCCACACCCCAACAGCATGCCAGCCAATCACATTGCGAACCACTAAAAACCCCACAACAACACCCACAACCACCATGATCGCAGGCACATGAGGCTCCTTAGAAAGGAGGTGATCCAGCCGCACCTTCCGGTACGGCTACCTTGTTACGACTTCGTCCCAATCGCCAATCCCACCTTCGACCGCTCCCCCCAAAAGGTTAGGCCACGGGCTTCGGGTGTTACCAACTTTCGTGACGTGACGGGCGGTGTGTACAAGGCCCGAGAACGTATTCACCGCAGCGTTGCTGATCTGCGATTACTAGCGACTCCGACTTCATGGGGTCGAGTTGCAGACCCCAATCCGAACTGAGACCAGCTTTAAGAGATTAGCTCACCCTCACAGGCTCGCAACCCTCTGTACCGGCCATTGTAGCATGCGTGAAGCC
>NZ_KV793352.1:0-1000 GCF_001808465.1 Trueperella sp. HMSC08H06 | reverse complement strand
AGCCTTATCGACTGTGATCGCGACCTGCTATCTCAAAGGGGTTTCCACCCGTAGGATGAACGATCTGGTGGCAACACTTGGGATTTCCAACATGTCGAAATCCCAAGTCTCACGCATGTCAGAAGAACTCGACGAGATGGTCGAAGACTTCAAAAACCGCCCCCTGAACCCCGGCGGGTATGCCTACCTGTCGTGTGATGCACTGACGATCAAAGTGCGTGAAGGCGGCCGGGTGGTCAAATGCTGCCTACTACTTGCCACCGGTGTCAACGCCGACGGCTACCGCGAAATACTCGGCATGCATGTCGCCACCGCGGAATCCAACGCGTCGTGGAAAGGCTTCTTCCAGGACTTAAAAGCCCGCGGGCTTCGTGGTGTCTTCCTTATCACCAGTGACGCCCACGAAGGCATCCAGCACGCTATTTCTGAAGTGCTGCCTGATGCGTCGTGGCAGCGGTGCCGCACCCACTTCGCGAAAAACCTCTACGAAAAGGTCCCGAAGACACAGTGGCCGATGGTCTCTGCGATGTTCCAGACCATCTTCCAGCAACCCGATGCCTCATCTACTTGGGGACAAGCCCGGGAGGTCGTCGACTTGTTGGAGCCGAAATTCCCGCAGGTTGCGGCCTATCTGGAGGAGTCGCTTGATGAGGTGTTGGCGTTTACCGCAGCGCCGAAACCAGTCTGGACGAAGGTGTGGTCGAACAACCCCACCGAGCGGTTAAACAGGGAGATCCGCCGGCGCACCGATGTCGTGGGCATCTTCCCGAACCGCGAATCCATCATCCGGCTTGTCGGTGCGGTTCTTGCCGAGCAGCACGACGATTGGATCCAACAAAAGCGCTACATGTCACTGTCCGCACTCGAACACACCAAACACCTCATGCACCACCCAGGAGGTGATCATGGCGACCAACACCAGCTAACCGCCTAACCCAAAACCCCGAACTTCATACCGAGCCGAAAGCTAGACCGCTACACCACTACACGGGACTTGACC
>NZ_KV793351.1:0-121351 GCF_001808465.1 Trueperella sp. HMSC08H06 | reverse complement strand
TCAAGTGTCAACAAACACAGGGTAACCCCAACCATTCCTACACCAGATGCGTTAGCGCAGCTGCTCGAGGCCGGTCAGCGTTATCCTGGTTCCCCAGCGCTGCTGGCGTCACAGGCACAGTGGATCGACGGTAGCGAGCATCCCATGAATGCCCATCGGGAAAGGCCGCTAATATCACCCGACCGCAAACAAATCGCCCGACGTCTAGGACTGCGTCAAGTGCGCGCTGCCTCCTTCGTATCAATACTGGTAGAGGTGGCACAGGTGCGCAAGATTGGACTGCCGATTGCGGATTACTTTATCTGGAACGACGACCTGGAATATACCGCCCGGTTACTGAAAAACCGGATTGGATTGTACGTACCTGCCTCGGTGGTGGTGCACAAAACCCGCGCGGCCGCCTCCGCTACTGATGATCCTGGGGATCGCTTTTATTACGAGACTCGCAATAAAATTTGGTTCCTATTGCGTTCACGAGGACTGCTCACCATGGATCGGATCCTTTACGGAGGTTCCATGTTGGTGCGCTGGTTTAGAATGTGGCAGGTCAGTGAGCACAAGAAAAAAATGTTGCGCCTGGGAGTAAAAGGGGTGGCCGACGGGGTGCTATCTGGTCCGCGTCCTAATGAAGAGATATTTTCCGCAGACCCGGAAACCGCGAAACTAGTTGCGGCATGTGAAAATGCTGCCCGGGTGAAAGTGGATAAGCGACATGGCTAAAGTGCTTTTTGCGGGTTCATCCGGGGGACATTTAGCCCAGCTATATACTCTTAAACCCTGGTGGGAGCAGCAGCAAACCCTATGGGTCACTTTTAAAACTCCCGATGCCACCTCGCTGCTAGCCGATCAAAAGGTCGTGTGGGCAGAGCATTCGCCTGACCGCAACTTACGTGACGTATTCCGTTCGCTGCATTTAGCTTGGAAGCTTTTACGTTCGGCTCGCCCCGAATTAGTGGTGTCTGCAGGTGCCTCTTTGGGGACGGTTTTCATTGCCCTAGCGCGTCTAATGAAGATTCCCACTATCTATATTGAGGTTTTCGATCGGATAGAGATCCCCTCTCTATCAGGTAGAATCTGTTACCGCCTGGCAGATCGCTTCGCAGTGCAATAGCCTGAACAGCTGAAACTTTATCCGCGTGCCACGGTGATCGGACCGCTACTATGAGTGAAACCACCAGTATGAGCGAAAACAGTAAGCGCGAACTGCAAGCCGACTACCTGTTCATGGTGGGCACCCACCATATGTCTTTTGACCGTTTAATCCAGATGGCGGATCGTTTTGCTCGCGAAAATCCGGACGCTTCGGTTCTGGTGCAATATGGAACTTCTCGACCTCCGAAGGAAGCGACCGGGCGCGAGAATCTCAGCCACCAAGAAATGGCTGCCCTCGCCGGGAAACTTAAAGGTGTGGTTTTACCAGGCGGACCTTCCCTAATGATGGAATGGCTACGGCGCGGTTTCCAGCCGGTGATCGTTCCACGCGACCCAGAACTGGGCGAACACATCGACGTTCATCAAATCCGGTTCTCTAACTTCATGCACGATCGCTCCCTAATCGTCCTTGCCAACGATTATGAGCAGGTCAAAGCAGCTCTTACAGATCCTCAACTGGTATCTGCAGCCCAATTAGACAAGATTGACAGTGCCGGTGCAGTTAGAGCCTTCGCAAAATTGGCTTCGTCGCTGCTGGCAGATTAATTTATAGGGGTTAACACGGTGGAGTTCAAATTTAACGTGTAACGCGGAGCGTTAATGACGTTTCGCGTTATTGGGGGGGGTAGGTTGAAGAGCGCTGTCTCTATCTCCGGTTTTCGTTCGGCCTCGGTTCATTCCGCTACCTCGAGTGCAGAATCTGCAAGCGGTATCGGGCCGTTGAACTATTAGGTTCACCCACAGTTCCCGTGCCTGCACGCATCGAGAAAGACCAGGTGGTGAACTCGAATGACTCGCCTGGTCCAACGTGTGTGCGCTCGGCGCGTGGTTTAACTCTTATAAGACTTGCCGGTCACAGCCTCAGCGTTTCGCTCGTGCAGCCCGCAGGCCGTTCAAGATCACGATGACTTCGGCGACTTCGTGAACCAACACGACGGCGGCCAGGCCCAGCACACCGCTGATCGCCAGTGGCATCAACACGATAATGATAGCCAGAGACAGCACGATGTTTTGGTTGATGATCCTGCTGCCTCGGCGGGCGTGCTGCAGCGCCTGCGGGATCAGCCGGAGGTCGTGGCCAGTGAAGGCGACGTCAGCGGACTCGATCGCGGCGTCAGAGCCGGTTGCTCCCATCGCAATGCCCACCGTTGCGCCCGCCAGTGCCGGCGCGTCGTTGATGCCGTCGCCGATCATCGCCGTCGGCGTCTTGGAGGAGAGTTCGGCTACGATGCTTGCCTTGTCCTCCGGGCGCAGCTCGGCGCGCACGTCGTCGATTCCGGCGATTTCAGCCAGCGCCCGGGCGGTACGATTGTTGTCGCCGGTGAGCATGCTCACTTCCACATCGTTGGCGCGCAGGGTCTGCACGGCTTCGGGCACCTCGGGCCGCAGCTCGTCGCGGACGCCGATCGCTCCGGCGAGGGTGTCATCGACGGTGACCAGGACGCAGGTCTGGCCTTCGGATTCCATGCGCTCAACGTCTCCCTTCAGTGGCCCGGCGTCGATCCACCGGGGGCTGCCGACCAGCAGGCGTCGGCCTTCGACGGTGCCGCCGATGCCATGTCCGGCTTCCTCGCTGATGTCCAGGGCGGCGGGTGCTTCGGGCTCCGCTGCCGCGATCGCCGCGGCGAGGGGGTGCGTCGATTGCTGCTCAACTGCCGCAGCGAAAGCAAGCACCTGAGCCCGATCGAATCCCTCTGCCGGGACCACTCCGTTAACCTCGGGCTGGTTGCGGGTAAGGGTTCCGGTCTTGTCCACCGCTAGGTGACGGATGCCGCCGAGTCGCTCGAACGCCGCGCCGGACTTGATGACCACGCCGAACTGGCTGGCCGCGCCGATCGCGGCCACGACCGTCAGCGGCACGGAGATTGCCAGCGCGCACGGCGACGCTGCGACCAGGACCACCAGCGCACGGGTGATCCAAGTCTCTGGGTCACCCAGCAGCGAGCCGATCACGCCGACCAGCACCGCCAGGATCATCACCCCGGGCACTAGGGGTTGGGCAATTCGGTCGGCGATCCGGGCGCGGTCACCCTTCTCCGCCTGCGCCTGCTCGACGAGGTCGACGAGTGTGGTCAGCGAGTTGTCCGTTCCAGCTGCGGTCGTCTCTACTTCCAGCACACCGGCGGAGTTGATCGCACCCGCGGGCGCCTCGTCGCCGGGTGCAACCTCCTCCGGAATGGATTCTCCGGTGATCGCTGAGGTGTCAAGGCTGGAACGTCCAGACCGAATGATGCCGTCCGTGGCGATCCGCTCTCCGGGGCGCACGAGCATCAGTTCGCCAGCCACGAGGTCCTTCGCTGCGACCTTGACCGACGTGCCGTCGCGCAGCACCGTCGCGGTCTGAGGTACCAACTTCAACAGTGCCCGCAGTCCGCCCTGTGCCCGGTCCATTGCCTTGTCTTCCAGCGCCTCGGCGATCGAGTACAGGAACGCTAGCGCCGCGGCCTCTCCGACGTAACCGAGGATTACCGCGCCGACCGCGCTGATCGTCATCAGCAAACCAATGCCGAGCTTGCGCTTCGTGACAAGGTTTCGGATCGCGCCGGGCGCGAACGTATACGCCCCTAGCAGCAGGCCGACCCAGAACAGTACTGTCGCGGGTGTCTCTATCCCGGACCAGTCCAGCGCCAGGCCTATGCCGAGGGCTACGCCGGAGAAGATCGGCAGTAGCAACTCGGGGTCCTTCCACCATGGCCGATCGAGTTCTTCGATCTCTTTGGCGGGTTCGTGTGCGCATCCACACGCCGAGCTCATGCGTCCGCTCCCTTCTCGCCGCAGCCGGGCACCGAGCATTCAGGGTCGATGCACGGGGCGTTTTCGTCGACAGCCAACGTCGCGTTCACCAGCGCGTTGAGCGCTGCCGCGAGGTGCGGATCGGCGATTTCGTAGCGTGTCTTGCGGCCCTCCGGCTCGGCGACGACGATGCCGCAGTCGCGCAGGCAGGTCAGGTGGTTCGAGACGTTCGAGCGGGTCAGGTCCAGGTCGCGCGAAAGCACGGCCGGGTAGCTCGGGCCGTCGAGTAGTGTCATCAGGATTCTGGAGCGCGTCGGATCCGCCATGGCCCGGCCGAGCCGGTTCATGACGTCGAGGCGTGAAGCAATGGTCAGCATGTGCTTAACAATACATCGTGTGCTGAACTATTCAAAATGCGCTGAACTGACAGTTACGCGAAGGTCCTGCGACCTGCAAGAATTAGTCGATGGGATAGCAGATGACTGATCCTTTGTGGTTCGGCTGCCGCCCAACGCGGGAGCGACGTGGGCGGCGAGGTTCTCGAGAAAGTAACTTTGCAACTACATACCGTGGAGTTTATGTTCAACGTGTAGATCCGCCTGGGGCCGTAGCTCCTGCATATAACGACTGGCGTTATTAACGCGGAGCGTTATGCGCTTGGCTTGTGATCATTTCTTTCGCTGACCGGGATACCGAGGCGCTCTACCTGCGACAGCCGGTAAGGTGGCTCGATTTCCGGTTGAACCGGCAAGCGCTGCAAAAACTGCGCTTACTCGATTCGGTGGTGGATCTCAACGAATTGAAGATTCCGCCCGGAAATCGGCTCGAGGCCCTCAAGGGGGACCGGGCTGGCCAGTTCAGCATAAGAATCAACAATCAGTGGCAAATCTGCTTCGTTTGGACTTTCATGGGTCCGAGTGAACTGGAGATCGTCGATTATCACTAGGAGGGGTGAATGATGGGGAAGAAGATTTCGCCGATCTCGCCCGGTGAAGTCCTCTTGGAAGAGTTCATTGGGCCGATGGGGATCACACAGAACAAGCTAGCCGTGGAGATCGGGGTTCCTCCGCGCCGGATCAACGAGATTGTTCACGGCAAGCGGCGCATTACTGCCGATACGGCCTTGCGCCTGGGACGGTATTTCGGAATGAGTGCACAGTTCTGGATCAATCTGCAGTCGCATTACGATTTGGAGATCGAGATGGATGCGCTCGCGGACGAGTTGGATAAGATCACGCCCATCACCCGCGGGACATAACGACCATGTCTGTATGGCTGCCGAGGGACTAACGGGAAAGAACTGGAAAGTACTGGAACAATTACTGCAACAAGTGTTCCAGTTGGAGGAGTGCAAGCGCGGGGTGAGTCGCCGCCGTCGTCACGAGCTCCTCTAACGTGGTGTGTCAGCCTCGGTTTGGCGGACGGCCCAGGCTTTACTGCTCCTTTGGCATCCAGAAGCTCGTCACGTTTTTCTTCGTCTCAAGCTGGTACTCGATGAACATGCCGCGCAGCTCGTAGTCGAATGGTTCGGCCCAGGGTTGGCGGGCGAACATCTTGCCGAAGTCCATGGCGCGGGCTTTCACCTCGTCTTCGAAGTGGATCATGGTGTGGCGCTCCGGGGCCATGGCCATGTGCTTGGTGGGCGCGGGCAGGCTCGCAGCCCGTCAAACGTCAGGACTCTGAGCCCAAAAAGGGCCAAAATGCGAACGAAAAGCTACAGGGTCCTGATCTTTGTCGGCGCTTCCCGCGCTAGTTCGGGTCTGACGCCGCCTAACCGCCGCCCGTGGAGTGCCAGAAGAGTCGGTTCTAGCAGGGGCCCACCCATGGGGTGTTAACTGGTGACCATGAGTAGTGTTCCTTGGCTCGCCACGCGTGATCAGCCCCTTCCCGAAGACGTCGCCCGGATTCTCGCCACCGTCCCCGAATGGTTCGGGATAGAGGCGGCCAATGCCGAGTACATCGCGGCGGCTCGCTCGAAGGAGACTTGGTCCGTCCGCGACTTAGCGGGGCGGGTCGTGGGCATCACGCTCGTCGATCGTCATTTCCCCCATGTCGCGGAGATCCACCTCTTGGCCGTCGACCGGGAGGTGCATGGTACCGGCGTTGGGACGGCGATGCTGGCGGCCATCGAGGCCGACGCGATTGGCTGTGGCGTCCGCCTCCTCGAGGTCAAAACGCTCGGTGCTTCCCACGCCGATGCCGGCTACGCCCGAACGCGCCACTTCTACGAGAAGTTCGGCTTCCTTGCGCTCGAGGAGACGGATCTGTGGGGCGAGGACTCGCCTTGTCTGATCATGGTCAAGCCGCTCTAGGCCACGCCGCGTGGCTTGTTCCGGGTCCCGACCGACAGAACTGGTGAATATACCGGCTACCGATTGCTATAGGTGCTAGGTCGTCTTCAGGTTCACGAGTTGTGACGGGCGTATCCGGTACCGGGCAGAGATTTCGCCGGCGGCGCGAATTATCGGCGCCAGGCGCGGCGAGCCCTAACCGAACGCCCTTGACTGCGAAGAGCTGTATATGTGCAGATGAGGACCGATCCGACCCGCGACTCACGCCCGCGCGTCCGCGTCGCCGGTCCTGTCGCGACCCCGGCAAGGCGACAATGCCGCCGGCGATCAGCGGCAAGCGAAATCCGGGCGGATGCAACCGTGGGGGCGGGTGTGGTTGTATGAGACCACCCGCCGATGGAGGAAAGATGAAGAAGATTGCACTCACATGCGCCCTGGTGCTCGGCCTGGCCGCGTGCGGAAACAGCGAGCCGGAGACCGTGGAGACCGAATCGGCGAGCCCGAAGGTGGAGCAGAGCACCGAGGTCACGTCGGAGCCGACCGAGGAGGAAACGGAGACCGAGGAGCCCACGGCGGCCGCCACCCCTGAGGTTGATTCGCAGGGCAATCCGAAGGCCTCGAAGGACGAGTTCGAGCAGCTGCTGCTCGCGGGCGCGACCGCCGCGCTTGAGGAGCAGGGTGGCGCGGATGACCCCGAGGTGCAGGCGCAGATCGAGGAGTCGGTGCAGTGCGTGGCCGACTACGCGTATGACAAGCTGTCGGCCGATGCTCTCAACGCGATCATCAACGACCCGCAGGCAACCCCGGACGAAGCGGACCTCGAGATCTTGCTCGCAGGTGCGGCCAAGTGCCGGCCGGTCGGCTGAGTTTTCGCCGCCAGCTAATGCGCCTACTGGTACCCACCAGCCACTACGTAGACTCGCCAGACGTGTCTACCTTTGGAGTTCGCCATGAAGTTCCTCGATGATCCTGTCTTGGACGCGATCGCCCACCGCCGCTCTGTGTCGAAGGTTGGGCCGAACACGCCGTCGGACGAGGAGATCGCCACGTTGCTCGCGGCGGTCACGCACGTGGCCGACCACAAGGCGTTGCGCCCGTGGCGGCTCATCCTCCTGCGCGGGGAGGACCGACTGACGCTGGCCCGCGCGCTTGACGCGGCGCAGGGGATCGAGCGCGAGTCGGGCGAGGTCAACCCCAAGCCGTTCCGCGCCGAACTGCTCATCGCGCTGGTGGCCAGTCCGGTCGAGCATGAAAAGGTGCCCACCTGGGAGCAGCACGCCACGGCGGCCGGGGTCGGCCACCTGCTTGAGCTCGCACTGTGGCAGGCAGGCTGGGGTGTCATGTGGCGCACGGGCACGTTCGCGAACGCGCAACAGGTGCGCGAGGCGCACGGTCTGGCCGATAGCGAGCTGCTCATGGGCTGGCTGTACGTGGGCGACATCGATTCCGCGCACCGCCAGCGCCTCGGCGAATCCAACCGCCCGCCCCTCGACCCGATCCGGTTCATCGGGCGCATGCCCCGCGAGGGCCGGTTTACCTCATGATTGAATTCGACTCCGTCACCAAAACCTACGGCGATACCCGAGCGGTGAACGACGTCAGCTTCACCGTTCCCGCCCGCTCGACCACGGTGCTGGTCGGCTCCTCGGGATCGGGCAAGACCACGCTGTTGGGCATGGTCAACCGCATGATCGAGCCCACCGCCGGCCGCATCCTCATCGACGGCGAAGACGTGGCCGGCGTCAATCCCGTCAAGCTTCGCCGCTCGATTGGCTACGTCATGCAGTCCGGCGGCCTGCTCCCGCATCGCACGATCCTTGACAACATATGCGTAGTCCCGCTCTTGAACGGCACGACCAAGGCCGACGCGCGGCGTCGTGGGATGGAGCTCATGGAGATTATGGGCCTGGACGCGAGCCTGGCCCGGCGCTACCCGGCCCAGCTCTCGGGCGGGCAGCGCCAGCGCGTGGGCGTGGCCCGCGCCCTCGCTTCTGACCCGAGCGTCCTCCTCATGGACGAGCCCTTCAGCGCGGTCGACCCGATCGTGCGGCGCGAGCTGCAGGGGGAGGTGCGCCGGTTGCAACGCGAGCTGGGCAAGACGATCCTGTTCGTCACGCACGACATCGACGAGGCGCTCGCGCTTGCCGACGACGTCGTCATCCTTCACGGCGGCTCCATCGCCCAGCGTGGGGCGCCCGCCGAGCTGCTCACTAACCCCGCATCCGACTTCGTGGCCTCCTTCATCGGCATCACCGACGGCTCGCGGCGGCTGTGTCTCGACGACGACGGGCGGCTGGTCCGCGACGGCACCGGGCGCCTGCTAGGGACCCTGGAATGAGCTGGATTTCGGCCAATCTTTCGTGGATCGGGCACCTGACGCTCGTCCACCTGTGGCTGGCGGTGGCCGCGCTCGCGCTCAGCCTGGTGATTTCGGTGCCGGTGGGCTGGGCGGCGAACCGGTGGCGCCTGGGCCGGGAGGCGATCGTCGCCCTCATCGGCATCCTGTATGCGATCCCGTCCCTGCCCATGTTCATCATCATCCCCGTCATCACGGGCGCGCCGATTCGCTCCTCGCTCACGGTGGTGATCGTGCTCAGCGTGTATGCGGTGGCGTTGCTCGTGCGCACGGTGGCGGACGCCTTCGCCGCCGTCCCCGCTGACACGATGCGCGCCTGCATCGCGATGGGCTATTCGACCTGGCAGCGGTTCTGGGCGGTCGAGCTCCCGCTCGCCGGGCCGGTGATCGTGGCAGGGCTGCGCGTCGTTGTCGTGAACACGGTCAGCCTGGTGACGGTGGGCGCGGTGGTGGGCAGCCAGAGTCTGGGCACGCTCTTCACCGACGGTTTCCAGCGCGGGATCATCCCCGAGGTGTTGACGGGCCTGGTGCTGACCGTAGCACTGGCGCTCGCGCTCGACGCGGCGACCGTGCTCGGCGGGCGCGTGATCTTCCCGTGGACCAGGATTCGTGCGAAGGAGGTGGCGCGTGGATCTGCTATTTGATTCGCTGGCCTGGCTCGCCGACCCCGCCTCCTGGGCCGGGCCGTCCGGTATCCTGCACCGCCTCGGCCAGCATGTGGGCCTGGCGGCCGTCGTCGTGCTGATTGCAGCCGCGCTCGCCCTTCCCGCGGGCGTCGCCATTGGGCACACGCGTCGCGGGCAAAACGTCGTGGCCGCGATCGCCGGCTCCGCGCGCGCCATCCCCACCCTCGGCTTGCTCACGTTGCTCGGGCTCATGCTGGGCATCGGGCTGGCCGCGCCCACGATCGTGCTCGTGGTCCTCGCTATCCCGCCGTTGCTCGCTGGCGCGTATTCGGGGGTTGCGAACGTCGACCCGATGACAGTGCGGGCAGCTCACGCGCTCGGTATGTCGGGCTGGCAGGTGGTGCGCGACGTCGAACTTCCGCTCGCCGCACCGATCATCATGGGTGGTGTCCGCTCGGCGATCGTCCAGGTGGTCGCCACCGCCACGCTCGCCGCCTACGTCGCCGACGCCGGCCTCGGCCGCTTCATCTTCTCCGGGCTGGCCACCCGCCGCTACGAGGAGGTGCTGGGCGCCGCGATCGTAGTCATCGTGCTCGCGCTCATCCTCGACCTCGGGGTGGGATTCGCCGTCAAGCGCGCCGAGCGTAGGGTCGGGATCGCCTAGGACCAGGGAGGAATACTGATGTACCATCGCAAGGACGCCGGCCGCGCCGGGAAGGCAGGAAGCCGCGCGTGGGGACGGAGGGGCGCAGGCGTTGTCGCGCTAGCGCTCACCCTCGCCGGGTGTGGGGGAGCCGAGGCACTTGGGGGAGGAGACGGGCCGGGGGACGCGATCGTCATCGGGTCGGCCGACTATTATTCGAACGAGATCATCGCCGAGGTCTACGCCCAGGCGCTCGAAAATGCCGGTTTCACCGTGGCCCGCGAGTTCAAGATCGGGGCGCGGGAGGTGTACCTGGGCGAGGTCGAGAGCGGGAGCATTGACCTGTTCCCCGAGTACTCCGGCCCGTTGCTGCAGTACTGGAACCCCAACAACACGGTGACCGACGCCGAGGGGATCTACGCCGAGCTCACCGAGCGCGTGCCACATGGCCTGCAGATCCTGGACCAGGCTGGCGCCACCGACCAGGATTCCTACGTGGTTTCGCGCACATTTTCCGAGAAGACCGGCATCACCTCGCTCGCCGATCTTGCGAGCTACGATGGGCCGCTCACGGTCGGCTCCAACTCCGAGTTCGAGAACCGGCCCAACGGGCCGAAGGGGCTAAAGAAGCATTACGGGGTCGACGTCGGCTTCACCCCCATAGAAGACAAGGGCGGCCCGCTCACCGTCAAGGCCCTGCTCGACGGGCAGATCGAGCTCGCCAACGTCTTCTCCGCGAGCCCCGCGATCCAGATCAACGACCTCGTGGTACTGAGCGACCCGCAAGGCATGTTCCTCGCCTCGCACGTCGTGCCTCTCGCCTCCACCCGGCTCGACCCCGACGCCGCCCGCGTCATCAACGCCATCCAGGCCCGCCTCACGCCCGAGGCCCTCATCGACATGAATGTCCGCTCCGTGGAAGGCGAAGAGATGGCATCGGTCATCGCACGTGACTGGTTGTCTCAAAACGGTTGGGAATCCACAGATTGATTGCGTCCGATCCGCACCTGAGGTAGAAACGAGGCGCAGGTATCCACGCTAGAACCTGTGAATGGAGTTTGATATGACGCAACAAGACACAGCCTCGCTCGACACGAAGGGCCTCGGGATTGAGGTCGTCGGCATCGAAATTGTGAAGGAATCCGAGCGCACCGCCAAACCGCACAACCTCTTCATGCCGTGGTTCGCCTCCAACGTCTCCGTGTTTGGCATGTCATACGGCGCGTGGATCTTCGACTTCGGGATCTCCTTTTGGCAGGCCACCGCGATCACCACCATTGGAGTCATCCTCTCCTTCATCTTCTGCGGCATCATCGCCATCGGCGGCAAGCGAGGATCCGTGCCCACCATGGTCATGTCCCGCTCCGCCTTCGGGGTGAAGGGCGCGAAGGCCCCCGGCGTCGTGTCATGGCTGACCTCCATCGGCTGGGAGACCATGCTCGCGATCACCGCCGTGCTCGCCACCTCCACCATCTTCACCCGGCTCGGCTGGGCCGAAGAAGGTTCGGTGGGCGTGCGGGTGGGGGCGTCCGTCGTCGTCGCCGTCCTCATTGTGCTTGGCGCCGTGGCCGGATACCACATCATCATGAAGGTCCAGTCCGTGCTCACCTGGCTCACCGGGCTGACCACGATGGTCTACATTTTCCTCGTCATCCCGCACATCGACTTTGGCGCCGTCATGCAGATCCCCAGCGGCTCGCCGGCGCAAATGATCGGCGCGATGACCATGGTCATGACCGGCACCGGGCTGGGCTGGATCAACATTGCCGCTGACTGGTCGCGCTACCAGTCGCGCGACGCCAGCGGCGGCAAGATCATCTTCTGGAACACCTTCGGGGCCTCGCTCGGCCCAGTCGTGCTCATCACCTTCGGTCTGCTCTTCGCCGGGTCCAACCCCGAGGCTGCCGTCAACGTCAGCAACGACCCGATCGGCGCGCTCGCCAGCGTGTTGCCCACCTGGTTCCTCATCCCGTTCCTTATCACCGCGATCCTCACCCTGCTCTCCGGCGCGATCAACGGCATCTACTCCTCCGGCCTGACCCTGCTCACGCTCGGCATCCACATCCCCAGGCCGCTCGCCGCTCTCATCGACGGCGTCATCCTCACCCTCGGCACCGTGTTCGTGGTGTTCTTCTCACCCAACTTCATCGGGCCCTTCCAGTCCTTCCTCATTACCCTGGGCGTGCCGCTCGCCGCTTGGGCCGGCATCATGATGGCCGACATCATCCTGCGCAAGCGTGACTACGATGAAGCTGCCCTCTTCGACCCCGCCGGCCGTTACGGCGCCTACAACTGGGCCTCGCTCGGCCTCATGGTGGTGGCGTGCGTGATCGGCTGGGGGCTCGTGGTCAACGGGTTCGCCGAGGATGCAGCTTGGAACAACTGGCAGGGCTACCTGCTCGGCCTGGTCGGCGGCCGGGATTCGGTGTGGGCGTACGGCAACATCGGCGTGATCGCCTCCCTCCTGCTCGGGTTCTTCGGCTACCTCGGCCTTAGCCGGGGCAAGGTCCGCACCCAAGAGGGGTAAGGCCCGGTTCGGCACATGCGAAAGGGGGCGGCTGCCCGATCGGACAGCCGCCCCCTTGTGCCAGCCGGGATGAGTTCCGGCGTCGACGTCTTAGTTCTGGCGGGCGAGGAGATCGCGGATCTCTTCGAGAAGCACGGCCTCGTCGGTCTTGACCGGGGTCTCCTCGGCCGGTGCCTCGGGTGCCTTCAGCTTGTTGATCGGCACGATGACGAAGAAGTAGATCGCGGCGGCCACGATGAGGAAGTTCACCGTGGCGGTGATGAGGGTGCCGGGGAGGATGGTGGCACCGTTGATTTTGATGGTCCAGATGTGGTCAAAGTTCGGCTTGCCGAAGATCGCGGCGATGAGCGGCATGAGGATCTGCTCGTTGAGAGCGGTGACGATGGCGGAGAAAGCGCCAGCGATGATGACGCCGACTGCGAGGTCGAGCACGTTACCGCGCGAGATGAAATCCTTGAAGCCCTTAAGCATGATGTTCCTTCTAACGTGTGTGAGAAGGGGGCCAGCATATGCAAAGGGTGCACTGCAGGCACCCTTGCTGTCGTGACCATCGTAACTATAACCACCACGGCATTGGAATGTTTTACAGTTCTGTCAGTGAATTCACATGGGAATAATTCCAATAACTGTGGCGGGTCGGTCTGCCGGTGTTGCCGCCGATGCTACGGAGGTCACGCCGTTGCTTCGGGCGGTGAGGCTTCATCCCTCCGCCCCGGTGTTGCCGCCTCCGGATGCCCGGCTTTCGCGCCGGAGCCCGTGCGTTGGCGACGCTTCTGTGACATCGGCGACGGCAAGTTGCTCGGGCGTCTGTCAGAAAGGCGTCGCGGATGAGTGGGCGCCTGCGGGGATGGCGTAACCTAGTCCCATGATTCATCCCATTCACGTTTATGGTTCCCCCGTGCTCCACAAGGCCTCCGAACCGGTCACCGTGTTCGACGACGACCTCGCCCAGCTCGTGGAGGACATGTACGAAACCACCGTCAAGGCCCCGGGGGTGGGGCTCGCTGCCCCGCAGATCGGCCTGGACAAGGCGATGTTCGTGTGGGTCTACGACGAGCACGACGGCCCCGCTCGCGGCGTGGCCATCAATCCCACGCTGCTCATCGAGCCGATCGACACCGTCGAGCCCGACAAGTACGCCGACTCCGAAGGGTGCCTATCCTTCCCCGGCTACTCCTTCCCGATCCGGCGCTCGCCGTACGCGCTCCTTCGGGCGCAGAACGAGAAGGGGGAGTGGTACGAGCTCGAGGCGCGCGGCTGGTTCGCCCGCATCCTCCAGCACGAGTACGACCACCTGCAGGGCCGCATCTACGTAGACCGCCTCCAGGGTAAGCTCGCCAAACGCGTGCAGCAGGTGATGAAGGCGGAGAAGTGGAACGTGCCGGGCGTCGAGTGGATGCCGGGCCCGGGTTCACCCTACGAGCCCGAGGAGTAGTCCCGGACCCGGGCGTTCACGGGACGATTTCGGCCGCTTCTTCACATGTACGAAGATGCGGCCGAAATCGTCCCGCGTAGGGTCGCGGGTGGCGGGTGCCAAGGGCTACCGGCGACCGAAGCCAAGGTCATGTCCGGACCTACGGCCTCCGCCAGCGGCCTAGTTGAGAATCTTGATCTGGTACGGGTAGTGGTAGGGCTGGTTGTTCGACGCCGCGATCGTGGCCCGGATGTGGTGCCACAGGGTGAGCAGGAAGCTGGCGATCACGAGGATGACGCCCACGGGCAGGAGCAGGAGCGTGATGATGAGGATCCAGCCGACGATCGACATCACCCACATGCCGAGGTTGAAGTTGAAGGACTGGGCGGCCGCGCGGCGCACGTACGGCCGGTCGCTCTTGAGGAACCAGATGACAATCGGGCCAATGAAGGAGACCCAACCGGCGGAGACCACCCACGCGATGATGGCCGACAGGTGGGCGATCATCGCCCAGGAGCGGTCGGTGGGATCGACCGGGGATTCGGAGTAGTCCGGGTTGGAGTACTGATAGGGCTCGTATTCTGTCATGCCTCCATTCTCCTACATGTGCGGCCGCGCGCATAGTGCCAGGGCCCGCAATATCGCCGCGGGCCAACTTCCCGGTCATGTGCGCGTCACCCTGGTTTAGGCTGGAACCGTGACTTTTTCGTACGATGAACGACGCCGACTCGCCGACCTCCTCATCAAGCAGGGCCCGAACGCCCCCACGCTGTGCGAGGGGTGGACCACCCGCGATTTGGCGGCTCACCTGTGGGTTCGTGAGAACCGCCCGGATGCGGCGGCAGGCATGTTCGTCTCGGCCGCGCAGGGCCACCTGGATGCGGTCACGGCCCAGGTGCTCGCCCGCCCGTATGAGGAGCTGGTGGAGGCGTGGGCGGAGAGCCCGGGCCGGTTCAGCCCTGTGCGTATCGTGGATCGGTGGATGAATCTGGCGGAGCATTTCGTGCATCACGAGGACGTGCGCCGCGGCCAGTGGATGGTGGACGGCACGCTGGTTCCCGCGCGGAAGATGAGTGAGCACGAGCAGGCGACGCTGACGAAGGCGGCGATGATTGCGGGGCGGATGATGCTCCGCGGCTCCTCTCGTCCGGTGCAGCTGCGGATCCCGGGCCGCCTCACGCTCGACGTCCACCCGAGGTCGGCCTCTGGCGGTGTGGTGACCGTGACGGGCGAACCCGGCGAGGTGCTGCTGTGGGTGTACGGGCGCGACGCCGCCCACGTCACCCTTTCCCCGGAGGGCGTGGAGCCGCGCGCGGCCGCGCTGTAGGGCGCACGATCCGGGAGGAGTAAGGGGGATGGCATGAAGAAGTTGATCGTGGCGCTGGTGATTTTCGTGCTCGCCGGCCTGGTCACGGTCGCGATCGGGCGCCACGGTGATTCTTCTCCGACGACGCCGACTGCCACCCCTCCAGCGCCCCAGCCGGTGGCTGTGGCCCAGCCGCTCGAGCGCGTGGTCTTGAATCCCGAGTCGCTGGCCGCGTCGATCGAGGCATCCCAGGCCGGGTTTGCCTCGGCACAGGTGGCGATCGTGACGGCGGAGGACTCATGGGCGGCCGCCTCCTATGCCGCGGCGCTCGGCGTCCCCGCCCTGATGCTTGGCGGCGGTGAGCCCACCGAGCCCGTGCTCGACGAGCTCGAGCGCCTGGGCGTCCAGGTGGTGCTCACGGACGGCGTCGTGGACAGCGCAACGTGGGGCGAGCGCACGCAACTGCCGCTTGGGCCCGGCGCGAAGGCGGCGGCGGACGCGCTCGGCATCCGGCTCACGTACGTGGGCGACCTCACGGGCGACGAGAGCGTGGAGGAGGCACTCACCACCCTCGGCACCGTCATTTATGACGAGGATCCGGGAGCGGCGTCGGACCTGCCGCTCGACGTCGAGGCGGCCACCCGCGCCCCCGGCTCGGTGGTGCTGACCGACGGGGTGAACCTGGCGGCGGTCGGCACGTCGGTGGCGGCGGGAGGCAAGGCGCTCCTGTCGGAGGGCGACCCGCGCGGGACCGCCAAGACTGTCCAGGCGCTGGGCAAGGCCAAGGGCGTGGTGGCCAGCTTCGCCGCCGCAAACCCGGATCTGGACTGGCAGATCGCAACCGCCTTGACCGGCACGCAGCTCCCCGGCGGCGGGCAGCTGGTCTTCGGCGGCAAGCGCTACGTGGCGCTCTACGGTTCCCCGTACACCACCACCCTGGGGGTGCTCGGCGAGCAGAGCGTGGAGGAGACGGTGGCCCGTGCGGAGGAAACTGCGGCACCCTACCGCGCCCTCACCGACGACCAGGTGATCGGCGCGCTCGAAGTCATCGTGACCGTGGCCTCGGGCGGCCCGGGCGACGACGGCAACTACTCCAGCGAATGGGACCCCGAGGGCTTCAAGCCGCTCATCGAGGCGGCGCAGGCCGCCGGCCAGTACGTGGTGCTCGACTTCCAGCCGGGCCGCGCCGGCTTTCTCAGCCAGGTCCAGGCCTACGAGGAGTTACTGACCTACCCGAACGTGGGCGTGGCACTCGACCCGGAGTGGCGCCTTGCGCCCGACGAGCTGCCCCTCACTCGGATCGGGCACGTGGACATGGCCGAGGTCAACGCGGTGGCCACCTACCTGGCGGACTTCGTGCGCGAGAACGCCCTGCCGCAAAAGCTCCTGATCCTGCACCAGTTCCAGGTGCAGATGCTGCGCAATATCGACCAGCTCGACCAGTCCCGCGCCGAGCTGGCCTACCTCATCCACGTGGACGGGCAAGGCGCGCAGGAGGCCAAGGCCGCCACGTGGGCAACCCTCCTCGACAACGCACCGAACGTCACCCACTGGGGCTGGAAGAACTTCTACGACGAGGACGCGCCCATGCTCACTCCCGAGCAGACCTACCAGGTCGAGCCGCGGCCAGACTTCGTTTCCTACCAATAACAGCGCGCCCCGTCACAACTCGTGAATGAGAGAGCTGCCAGGTCCCTATGGCAATCGGTAGCCGGTATTTTCACGACTTCTGTCGGGCTGGCGCCGGACAGGTAGCCACACCTGGGCATGCGGCGGGGTCCTACGCCTGCGTAGGGTATGGTGAAGCAGTTTGCCGAACGAAAGGTCACCATGTCCACGCTTTCCCGCACTGCCGACGAAACCGCCGCCTACCTAGCCGAGCAGATGTACCACAAGGCCACAGCCCCGGCGCGGAAGTCGTTCGCGCTCGCGGTCATGGCCGGCTTCCTCATCGGCCTCGGCTTCGTCTTCTACACGACCACCCAGATGGGTGCCGTCCATGCCGAGTGGTACGGGCTGACGAAGCTGGTGGGCGGGGTGTCGTTCTCGGTGGGCCTCATCCTGGTGATCCTCACGGGTGCGGACTTGTTCACCTCCACCACAATGACTCTCATCCCGCTCACCGAGCACCGGATCAGGGCGGGGCAGTGGGCTAAGCACTGGGGGATCGTGTACCTGGGCAACTTCACGGGCGCCCTGGTGCTGGCCGCCCTCATTGTGGCCTCGGGCACCTACATGCAGGGCGAGGGTGCGTGGGGCGCGGTGGCGATGAGTGCCGCAATGGGTAAGCTTTCCCACTCGTGGGGCCAGGCCTTCGTGCTCGGCATCCTGTGCAACATGCTCGTGTGCCTGGCGATCTGGGCCTCGTACACGGGCAAGACCACGGCTGACAAGATCCTGGCCGCCTTCGCTCCGATCGTGCTGTTCGTGGCCACGGGTTTCGAGCACTCGGTGGCGAACATGTTCCTCATCCCGATGGCGATCGCCACCAGCCGCATGGTCGGCCCGGAGTTTTGGACGTCAGAAGGGCCGGTGGCGCTCGGCCTGGACCCGAGCGCCACCGGCACCCTCACCGTTCAGTCATTCCTCCTCGATAACCTCATCCCCGTCACGCTCGGTAACATCGTGGGCGGCGGGCTGATGATTGGAATGTTCTTCTGGTGGACGCACGCGAAGGCGGGGGCTACTTCCGCATCGCGTCGATGATGGCATTCAGCGTGGCCGAGGGCCGCATCGCGGCCTCAACCTGCGCCTTGTCCGGGTGGTAGTAGCCCTCGATCCCGGAGTGCTGACCCTGCGAGGCGAGCAGCTCGGCCTCGATTGTCTCCGCGTTTTCGGCCAGCTGGCGGGCGAAGGGCGCGAAGGTGGCGGCGACGTCGTCGTCGGCCTTGGCGAGTTCGTCAGCCCAGTAGATGGCGAGCCAGGCGTGCGAGGAGCGTGTGTCCGGCGTGCCGGTCTTGTACTGCGGCGAGCGGCCCTCATTGAGCAGGGTTTCGGTGGCGCGGTCGAGCGCGTCGGCGAGCACGGCGGCCCGCGGGTTGTTGGCGAAGCGGGAGAGCTGGCGTAGCGACTCGGCCAGGGCCAGGAACTCGCCGAGCGAATCCCAGCGCAGGTGCATCTCGTTGATGAGCTGCTCCACGTGCTTCGGCGCCGAACCGCCCGCGCCTGTCTCGAACAGGCCACCGCCGGCCATGAGCGGCACCACCGACAGCATCTTGGCCGACGTGCCAAGCTCCATGATGGGGAAGAGGTCGGTGAGGTAGTCGCGTAGCACGTTGCCGGTCACCGAAATCGTGTCCTCGCCCTTGCGGATGCGCTCGAGCGTGAAGCGCGTGGCCTCGATGGGCGACAGGACGCGGATGTCGAGCCCGGTGGTGTCCTCCTCGAGCAGGTAGGCATCCACCTTGGCGCGGATCGTGCGGTCGTGGGCGCGCTCCGGGTCGAGCCAGAACACGGCCGGCATCCCAGACAGGCGGGCACGACGCACGGCGAGCGAGACCCAGTCGCGGATCGGAGCGTCCTTCGTCTGGCACGAGCGGTAGATGTCGCCCGCGCCCACCTCAACGCGCAGGAGCACCTCACCATCCTTGCGCACCTCCACGTGGCCCGCCTCGGCGATCTCGAACGTCTTGTCGTGCGAGCCGTACTCCTCGGCCTTCTGCGCCATGAGGCCCACGTTTGGCACGGTGCCCATGGTGGCCGGGTCGAAAGCGCCGTTGGCCTTGCAGTCCTCGATCACAGCCTCGTAGACCCCGGCGTAGCTGGAGTCAGGGATGACGGCCAGGGTGTCGGCCGTGTTGCCATCCTTGTCCCACGCCTTGCCGCCGTTGCGGATCATGGCCGGCATCGAGGCGTCTACGATCACGTCGGAGGGGACGTGGAGGTTGGTAATGCCACGGTCGGAGTTAACCATGGACAGGCCCGGGCCCTCGGCCATCTCGCGTTCGAAGGAGGCGCGGATCTCGGAGCCGTTCTTCAGCGCGTCGAGCCCGGCAAGCACCGAACCGAGGCCGTCGTTCGGCGACAGGCCGGCGTCGGCAAGCGCCTTTCCGTAGGCGGCGAAGGTCTGGGGGAAGAAGGCGGCGACGGCGTGGCCGAAGATGATTGGGTCGGAGACCTTCATCATGGTGGCCTTCATGTGCAAGGAGTACAGCACGCCGGTGTCCTTCGCCTCGGCCACGGTCCCGGCCAAGAACTCCTGGAGCCCCGCGGCGTCCATCTTCGTGGCGTCAAAAACCTCGCCGTCCGTCACGGGCACCTCGCGCAGCACGCGCTCCCCGCCCGCGCCCACGAACACGATCTGCACGGCGCCGTCGCCGGAAATGACCGTGCTGACCTCGTTGGCGCGGAAGTCGCCGGCGTCCATCGTGGCCACCCGCGTGCGGGAGTCGGCTGACCATGGCTTCATCGAGTGCGGGTGGGCCTTGGCGAAGTTCTTCACGGCCTGGGGTGCGCGGCGGTCGGAGTTGCCCTCGCGCAACACGGGGTTGACGGCCGAGCCCTTGACGGCGTCGTAACGGGCGCGGATCTCGCGCTCCTCATCGGTGGCGGGGGGCTCGGGGTAGTCGGGCAGCGCGTAGCCCTCGGCCTGCAGCTCGGCGATCGCGGCCTTGAGCTGGGGGATCGAGGCGGAGATGTTGGGCAGTTTGATGATGTTGGCCTCGGGGGTCTTGGCCAGCTCACCGAGCTCGGCGAGCGCGTCGGACTGGCGCTGGCCCGCGGGCAGGAAGTCGGACAGGGCGGCGATGATGCGGCCGGCCAGGGAGATATCGCGCAGCTCGACGTCGATGCCGGCCTGCGCCGTGAAGCCTTCGATGATGGGCAGCAGGGAGGCGGTGGCGAGCATGGGAGCTTCGTCGGTGTGAGTGTAAATGATCCGTGCCATGAGGTCTCCTTTGCGGGCAAGAATTTCTCTCGATCTCAAGATTATCCGATTTTTGCGCTCCGTGTGAGGCACTACGCAATCTCGTGCCGTCCTCCTGCAACCGAGTGTGATCTTGGGCTAGATGTGCCCTTTTCGCGAGGAAAGCTTTTCGGAATCTACGCCTCGGTTGGTACGGTGAAATCATCAATCAACCGAGGGAGCACGATGATACAAGGGAGCGCAGTCAAGCACTGGGCGATGTCCCACGGCGTCGTGGAATTCCCGTCCGGACGCCGGGTTCGCGGCCGCTCGTGGCGCAAGGCCACCGAGGAGCCGGCTGACCTGTGCGTCATTCTCACCACCGGCGTCGGCTCGCGCTTCGGCCACCCCGGCGTGGTGACGTCGGCAACCGAAACCATTCTCATCGACTGGCCGGACCTCCGCCTGCCGCGCCGCCCCGCCCAGGCGCACGAGGTGCTGCGTGAGGCGTGGGAGCGCGCGGAAAACGAGAAGGTGGAGATCGTGTGCGCTGGAGGTGTGGGCCGCACGGGCACCGCGCTCGCCATCATGGGCGTGCTCGATGGCATGGACCCGCACGCCGCGATCGATTTCGTCAAGACTAACTACGATCCCCACGCGGTGGAGACGCCCGCCCAGCGCGCCTTCGTCAACGACATGGGTGCCGAAAGCAACTAGTCGATGGATGTTCAACCACCCGGGCTCTCCCTCGGGGAAGAGCGGGCCGTGCAATGGCTTCGAACCTTGCCGATCCGACCTGACCGTGTGGAGTCCTACGGGGAGGCGCCGAACCAGGTCATCGAGTGGTATGGCGATCCGGCAGGCCGGCCCGTCTGCCTCGTCCACGGCGCCCTGTTCCACCACGCCCTTGCCGCCACCCGCCCGGCCGCCCGCGCGCTCGCCCGCGCCGGCTACTGTGTGGGCCTGGTCGACTATCGCCGCGTGGACGCCCGCCCCGAACTCGCCGCGGCCGACTACACCACGCTCGGCATGCATCCGGTGCTCGGCCAGGCGATCTGGGTGGGTCACGACGTCGGTGGCACCTTTGCGATGAACGTGGCACTCGCGCCGGAAACGGCCGTGTGCTCCGCCGTCCTCCTCGCCCCGATCCTCGACCTGGCGCGCGATGTGCACGAAGTCGATGACGGCGGCACCACGGCTCGCTGGATCGGCGGACTGCCAGAGGAGGTCCCGGATCGCTACGCCGTCTACGACCCGCTCTTTACCTATTACCAGGTGGGCCCGGCGCGCTTCCGCGCCCGCGAACTCTCGGTGGACATCATTCACGGGGTCGACGACGCGCTGGTGCCGGTGGACCGCTCGCGCGAGTTGCGCGCCGAGCCATTCAACCTGGCCGTGGTGGAGGGAGCCGACCACCTGGACCTCATCCGCCCCGACCGCGACGCCTGGGTCTTCCTCCTCGGCGCGCTCGCCGCCCAGGAGCGCTAGGTAGCCCGCGTTCTTCATTCCGTGGCGGAAAAACTCGGGGCGGTGGCCTGCCACCACGTACAATGGCGGCATGTCTACGTTGATCCAGGATTATGCAGCTTTCATTAGTGCGTCCCCGAGCTCGTTCCACGCCGCGGCTGAGATCGCCCGGCGCCTGGGGGAGGCCGGGTATGCCCGCCAGGATGAACAGGCGGCGTGGGTGGGGGAGCGCAAGGGCTTCCTCGTGCGCGGCGGGGCCGTCATCGCGTGGTGCGTGGGAAAGGTCGGCCCGGATTCGGGCTTCCGGATCGTCGGTTCCCACACCGACTCCCCGAGTTTCAAGGTCAAGCCTGCCCCCTCCAGCCAGGCCCACGGGTTTGGGCAGGTCAACGTGGAGGTCTACGGCGGCGGGCTGCTCAACTCCTGGCTGAATCGGGACCTGGGCCTGGCCGGCGTTGTGACCGAACTGGACGGCACCGTGCACCTGGTGCGCACGCCCGCCATCATGACCATCCCGCAGCTGGCCCCGCACCTGGACCGCTCGGTCAACGATAACCTCAAGCTCTCCCGCCAGGTCGATTACAAGCCAATCTGGGCAATCGGGGAGGCGGAGCTGCTGCCCTACATCTGCGAGCTGGCCGGGGTGGACCCAGAGCGCGCCGCGGCCTTTGACCTCTTCGCCTACGACGTGCAGGAGCCCGCGGTCTACGGCGGGCCGAGCGGGGATGCCTTCTTCTCCGCTGGCCGCCAGGACAACCTTTCCTCGGTCTTCACCTCGCTCTCGGCCTTCCTCGATCCCGGCGTGCAGGCCGCGGTGGCGGAGGGCGAGGACGTGGCGATCTTCGTGGCCTTCGACCACGAGGAGGTCGGCTCGTCCACCTACACCGGCGCGGCCGGGCCCTTCCTCGAAAATACGCTCCGCCGCATTGCCGCCAGCCTCGAGCTCGACGCCGTGGGGGACGAGCGTTTTGCCCGGATGATCGCCAACTCCACGTGCATCTCCGCCGACGCCGGCCACTCCATCAGCCCGAACAAGGCGGGCCTGCACGACCCGGACCACCACCCCGTGCTCGGGGGCGGCCCGCTGCTCAAGGTCAACGCCAACCAACGCTACGCAACCGAGGCCGAGGGCACCGCGCTGTGGCTACGCGCGGCCGCCGCCGAAGGGGTGGCCACCCAGCAGTTCGTCTCCAACAACGACGTGCCCTGCGGCTCCACGATCGGCCCGCTCACCGCCACCCGGTTGGGAGTGCTCACGGTGGACGTGGGCGTGCCGCTGCTGTCGATGCATTCGGCGCGCGAGATCTCCTCGCCGGCCGACATCGAGGCCATGACCGCGATTTTGCGAGGATACTTCGCCGGTGCTTAAGAAACCGAACTACAACGCCGCCCACGCCCTCGACCGCGCGGCCCGCACCCACCCCCAGCGCACCTCCATCGTTTACGGGAGTGCGGAGATAACGGTGGTCGAGGCTGCCGTCCGCACCCGCCAGCTCGCGCAAATGCTCGCCGCCGCCGGTGTCTCCGAGGGTGACCGGGTCATGCTCATCTCCCGCAACTCGCCCTACCACCTGCTCCTGCATGTGGCGTGCGCGCGGCTGGGCGCCATCTTCGTGCCCGTCTCCGCGCGCCTCACCCGCGCCGACCACCAGGCAATCGTGGACTTTTGCGGCCCGCGTGTGGTGGTGCTCGAAGCGGCGCTCGCGGACCTGGGCATCTTCACGTCCACCGGCACGCTGCTCCACCTGGTGGTCGACGATGACGCCGCCTCCGTCTCCACCGCCATCTCCAACGGCTTCATCGGGATCGGCGCGGCGATGGAGGCCCAGAACGGCAAGTTCATCACCACTATCAAGGACGGCTCCACGGCGCTGAACTCCCGCCAGTACCCGGAGGGGCCGGCCGCGATGCTCTTTACCTCGGCCTCGGCGGGCATGCCCAAGGCGGTGGAACTCACCCATGAACAGCTGTGGTGGGCCAGTCGCAACTTCCGCGAGGGCTTCGAGTACTCCAACCTGGACTCGGTGCTGACTGTCGCGCCGATGACCCACATCGGCGGCTTCAATGGCACCACCCTCGATCTGTTCTCGCACGGCGGGAAGGTGGTGCTGGTGCGCGACTTCAACCCCGGCGTCGTGCTCGACCTGCTCGAAGAACACCAGGTGACGATGATGTTCGGCGTGCCGACCATCTACGCCGCCCTCCTCGACCACCCGAGCTTCCCCGTGCGCGACCTCAGCCACTGGCGCCTGCCACTCATCGGCGGGGGCATGGTGCCGCCGGCGTTACTGGCCCGCCTCATGGACGCCGGCCTCAAACCGCTTAACGTGTGGGGGATGACCGAGATGGGAGCCTCCGGCGCGTACCTGCCGGCCGAACACCTGGCCGAACGGCCCGGCTCTATCGGGCGGCCCTTCGCGCACGTGGAGGCCCGCATTGTCGACGCCGACGGCAACGACACGACCGAGGGCGAGCTGGTGGTCCGGGGCCCGAGCGTCGTGAACGGCTACTGGCACGACCCGCTTCAAACCGCGCAGTCCTTCCGGTCCGGCTGGCTCCACACAGGAGACCTGGTGCGCCTCGACGAGGACGGCTTCATGTCGGTGACCGGGCGCCTGCACAACGTCATCAACTCCGGCGGAGTCAACATTCAGGCCGAGGAGATCCAGGCGGTGCTGGCCCAGATGGAGGGCATCTCCGACTGTGCGGTCGTGGGCACGCCGGACGAGAAGTGGGGAGAGACGGTGTCGGCCGCGGTGGTCATGCAGGCCGGGCATGCGGCCCCCACCCTCGAGGATGTCCAGCGCCATGTGGGCTCGCGCCTGGCACGCTTCAAGGTGCCGCGCAAGCTCATCGTGGTGGACGCGCTACCGATCAACGGCAACGGCAAGGCCGACCGCAACGCCCTCGTGGCGATGTTCTGACCCGGCGGTTGCGCGGCCGCGCGGTCAGCCGTGGCGGGCGACGACGGCGGCCGCCTCCTGGCGGGCAAACAGCGGCTTGTCGTCCGCGCCGGCGATCGCGCGCAGGTTCTCGGGGATCTCCCAACCCTTGTGCTTCATCGCCCGCGACCACAACGAGCCCGAACGGTAAGAGGAGCGCACGAGCGGACCGGCCATGATCCCGGCAAAGCCCATCTCGTAGCCGATCTTCGACAGCTCCACGAACTCCGCGGGCTTAACCCAGCGGTCGATCGGGTGGTGCAACTTGGAGGGGCGCAGGTATTGGGTGATGGTGAGGATGTCGCAGCCGGCCTCGCGCAGGTCGGCCATGGTCGCCAGCACCTCGTCGTGGGTCTCGCCCATGCCGAGGATGAGGTTCGACTTCGTGATCAGCTCGTTCTCCGAGGCGAACGTGATCAGGTCGAGCGAGCGCTCGTAGCGGAAAGCCGGGCGGATCTTCTTAAAGATGCGCGGCACGGTCTCCAGGTTGTGGGCTAGCACCTCGGGGCGCGAATCGAAGACCCGCTGGAGGGCCGGGGCGCCGCCGCGCATGTCGTCGATCAGGAGCTCCACGCCCGTGTTCGGGCACAGCTCGTGGATCTTGCGGCACGTCTCCGCGTACAGCCAGGAGGCGCCGTCCTCCAGGTCATCGCGGGTGACGCCCGTGATCGTGGCGTAGTTGAGCTGCATCTCGCGCACGCTCTCCGCCACGCGGCGCGGCTCGTCGACGTCGTACTCGGTGGGCCTGCCCGTCTTAATAAAGCAGAAGTCGCAGCGGCGGGTGCAGATGTCACCGCCGATGAGGAAGGAGGCCTCGCGGTCCTCCCAACACTCGTAGATGTTGGGGCAGTTGGCCTCCTTGCACACCGTGTGTAGGCCGGCGCCGTCCACGCGGTTGCGCATGTCGGTGTATTCCTTGCCCACGGTGGCGGTGGTCTTGATCCACTCCGGTTTCGATTCGATCGGTGTCTCGGCGTTGCGCTCTTCGATGCGCAGCAACTTGCGCCCCTCGGGATTTCGCTGGTCGATGCTGAGGCTCACGTGTTCTCCTTTAAACGTACGTCGTCATTGTAAGCCGGGCCGCCTAGTGGCGGGGATGCCAGGCCGAGCCGGTATCCGCGTGCGGGGTGGGGTGGAAGTCGCCCATCTGGGTGATGATCGCCTCCGTGTCCGCGACCTCCAGCTCCTCCGACGGGCGCAGCGCAAACTGCTGGTAGGCCCGCGCGAGGTGAGGCAAGAGGGTGACTGCGGCGTCGTCGAGCGTGGTGGGATGTCCCAGCTCGGCAAGCGAGGTGACCCCGGCGTCGGCAAGGCCGCAGGGGATGACCCGCGTGAAGTCCTCCAGGTTGGTGGTGACGTTGAGGGCGAGGCCGTGCATCGTGGCGTCGTCAGCGAACTTGATGCCGATCGCGCACACCTTCCGATCGATCGCGCCGGGCGCGCAGATCCACACCCCGGACCGGCCCTCCACCTGGACCGAGTCGATGCCGTACTCGGCAAGCGCCCCCATGATCGCCCGCTCCGTGTTGCGCACGAACGCGACTACGTCCTTCGGCGGGCGGACCTTGACGATGGGGTAGACCACAAGCTGGCCCGGGCCGTGATAGGTGACCGATCCGCCCCGATCCATCCGGATCACCGGCACGGACGTGTCCGGGATGTCCTTGTCCTCCGTGCGCCGGCCGGCCGTGTAGGTGGGCTGGGCCTCCCACACAATAAAGGTATCCGGCATCCGCAAAGCCGCCACCTCGCCGTGAATATAGCGCTGGAGACGGTCAACGGTCATGTAATCGACTGGGCCGCGATGAAGTACGTTGACGATCTGCACGGATTCAGCCTAGTTTGGAAGTGGTCAGTTATCGACTCGAGGTCGGCTTTGCCACTCCGAGGGCATTCCCTAGCGTGATTTTGAACTGAATTTGAGGGGCGGGACACCTCTAAACGTGATTAGATCAATGCTTGGGTATAGACTCCCTGACCATAAGTGAAGAATTGACGCCCATCGTCCAAGCGAGGCGGAGGGCGTCACTTACGAGAAGGCCTCGCATGACTAAGTATCTGATCCGACGGTTGCTGAACTACGTAGTTCTACTGTTCGTAGCCGTCACTATCGCCTACTTCTTGGCGGGCACACAGTTGGATCCGCGCTCGATGCTCATCGAGAACGAACTGACCAAGATGGCCAACAGTTCGTACGCGGAGGTCGTGGCGGCAGTTGACACCCGCCTTAACGCGTGGAACATCAACCCGCTCGAGCCGATCTGGAGCCGCTACGTCGACTGGCTCGGAATGGTCTTCGGGCACTGGGACTGGGGCTTCTCCCCGCTGGGCGAATCGGTCAACGACCAGGTCGCCAACCGCATCCTGCTCTCCTTGCAACTGGTCTTCCTCGGCTTCTTCATTGGCATCGTCGGCGGCGTGGCGATCGGCGCATGGGCGGCCGTGCACCAGTACTCGGTGGGTGACCGCATCGTCACCATCATCGCCATGATCATCATCTCCACCCCCGCCATGGTTATCGCCATCGGCCTGCAGATGAGTGCCGTGTGGTTCAACAACACCTTCGATTCAACCTTCTTCCAATTCCTCGGGCCACAGTCAGCCGTGCCACCCGCGGAATTCTGGCCCAACCTGCAAGATCGCCTCACGCATCTGCTGCTGCCCACGATCGCGATCTCGCTGGGCGGCCTCGCCACTTATTCGCGCTACCAGCGCAACCTCATGCTTGACACCCTCGGTGCCGACTACGTGCGCACCGCCCGCGCCAAGGGCCTGCGCTTCGGCACCGCCGTGCGCCGCCACGCCCTGCGCACCTCCCTCATCCCGATTGCTACCTACTTCGCCTTTGGCATCACCGGCCTCGTGCTGGGCGCCGCCATCACCGAGCAGGTCTTCGGCTGGGAGGGCATGGGCATCTACGGTGTGAAGACCATCCAGGCGCAGGACATCAACGGAACCGCGGCCGTGGTCGCCTTCTCCGGTGTTGCCACACTCACCGGCGCTTTCCTGTCCGACGTCCTGATCGCAGCAGTCGATCCACGAGTGAGGGTGAACTAATGGAGCATCTCGATCACACCACTGAAGTAGTGTTGCCCGAACAGATTTCCCCGATGGCGGATGCCGCACAGCTCGGCGCCGTGCGCACCAAGCTCGCCCAGCAGAATGCCGAGCGCCTGGCTTCCACCAAGCGCTACTCGCGCCGGCAGATCGTCCTGCGCCGCTTCTGGCGTAACAAGACGGCCGTCGTCGGCATCATCGGCCTCGTCATCGTCTTGCTCGTGGCCATCATTGGCCCGCACCTGACGGAGTGGAGCTACCTCGAACGCGACCGCGGGCACTACCTCGAGGGCCCGAGCGCGGAGCACCTCTTCGGTACCGACCGCCGCGGGCGCGACATGTTCGCGATGACGCTCGAGGGCCTGCGCAAGTCGATCATCATCGGCTTCGCCGTGGCGCTCATCCAGACCGGATGGGCGGCCCTCTTCGGATCGGCCGCCGCTTACTTCGGCGGCTGGGTGGACAAGGCCGCCACCTGGTTCATTGACCTCATGCTGGTCATCCCGTCCTTCCTCATGATCGCCATCATCTCCAACCGCTTCGGCGCGGAGAACAAGGGCGTGTTCATCTTCATCCTGTTGCTGGCAGGATTCGGCTGGATGCTGACGGCGCGCGTGGTGCGGTCGCTGACGATGTCGGTGAAGAACCTTGACTACGTCCACGCCGCGAAGTTCATGTCCGTGCCCTCCGGCACGATCATCGTGCGCCACATCCTGCCTAACATCTCCTCGCTACTCATCATCGACTTCACGCTCGGCGTGGCCACCGCAGTGCTGTCCGAGACCTCCCTGTCCTACTTCGGCTTCGGCATCAAGGACCCGCAGGTCTCCCTCGGCTCGCTCATCGGCGCCGGCCAGGCGTCGGCGATCACACACCCGTGGCTGTTCCTGCCGCCGGCCGTGGCGCTCGTCGTGATGCTGGCATCGGTGAACTTCATCGGTGACGGTCTGCGCGACGCGCTCGACCCGTCGTCGAAGTCCGGGGGTGGTAAGGCGTGACATCTACGAAAGAGACCAACGTGAGTGAAACTACCGACGATCGTTCGTTGCCCACCCCCACGCCCGGCGTGCCGGTGGTGGAGGTGTCGGGCCTCAACGTCCGCTTCCCCTCCGAGGATGGCGTGGTGCACGCCGTGCGCGGAGTCAACCTCACCGTGAACTCGGGCGAGGTGCTCGGCATCGTGGGCGAATCTGGATCGGGTAAGTCCGTGACCTCCATGTCGATCATGGGTCTGCTCGATCCGGCGGCGGACGTGGAGGGGTCGGTCAAGATCCACGGCACCGAGATCCTGGGCAAGTCCGATTCCTACCTGTCGAAGATCCGCGGCAAGAACATCGCCATGGTCTTCCAGGACCCGCTTTCGGCCCTGACCCCGGTCTACACGATCGGCGATCAGATCATCGAGGCACTCCAGTCGCATGACAAGAAGATCTCGGAGAAGGACGCCCAGGCCCGCGCGGTAGAGCTGCTGAGCATCGTGGGCATCCCGAACCCCGAGATCCGGGTCAAGTCCTTCCCGCATGAGTTCTCCGGCGGAATGCGCCAGCGTGCCATGATCGCCATGGCGATCGCCAACAAACCGGACCTCATCATCGCCGACGAACCGACCACGGCACTCGACGTGACCATCCAGGCCCAGATCCTCGACGTTCTGCGCCGCGCCCAGAAGGAGACGGGCGCCGCGGTCATCATGATCACCCACGACCTGGGCGTGGTAGCCGGCATCGCCGACAAGGTGGCGGTCATGTACGCCGGGCGCATCGTGGAGCGTGGCGCGGTGGACGAGATCTTCTACCACTCCGCCATGCCCTACACGATCGGCCTGCTCGGCTCCCTGCCGCGGCTCGATTCGAAGAAGGACAGCCAGCTCGCCGTCGTCGAAGGCAACCCGCCGTCGATGCTGTACGAACAGACCGGCTGCCCTTTTGCCGCCCGCTGCCCGGTGGCCGTGGAAGCCTGCCTGGACGGGGAACCCACGCTCGAGCCGGTCAAGTCTGACACCCCGGACATCCCGCACGACGTGGCCTGCATCCGCCGCGAGGAGATCCGCGACGAATCGAAGCGCTACTCGGATATTTACCCCAAGCCCGCCCCCGTCATTCCGCCGTTCGATGGAACGCCGCGCAACGAGCGCGAAGAGGTGCTGCGCCTGGAGGACATGAAGAAGCACTTCCCGCTCATGAAGGGCTCGGTGTTCCGCCGGCGCGTGGGCACGGTCCACGCGGTGGACGGCATTTCCCTCGACATCCGTGCGGGGGAGACCCTGGGCCTCGTGGGCGAGTCCGGCTCGGGTAAGACGACCACCCTCATGGAGGTCCTCAACCTGGTCAAGCCGATCGAGGGCAAGATCGTGGTGCTCGGGGAGAACACGGCGGACATGACGCGCGCGGACCGCAAGCGCGTGCGCAATGACCTCCAAGTGGTCTTCCAGGACCCGATGGCCTCCCTTGACCCGCGCATGCCGGTCTTCGACATCATTGCTGAACCGCTGAAGTATGCCGGCTGGAATAAGGCCGACATCGAGCCGCGGGTGAAGGAACTGATGGACATGGTGGGGCTCGAGCCCGCGCACGTCAACCGCTACCCGCGCAACTTCTCCGGCGGCCAGCGCCAGCGCATCGGCATCGCCCGCGCGCTTGCGGTCCAGCCCAAGCTGCTGGTGCTGGATGAGCCCGTCTCGGCACTCGACGTGTCGATCCAGGCCGGCGTCATCAACCTGCTGGACGAACTGCGCGCCAAGCTCAACCTGTCCTACCTGTTCGTGGCTCACGACCTGTCGGTCATCCGCCATATCGCCGACCGCGTGGCCGTCATGTACTTGGGCAAGCTCGTGGAGGTTGGCGATGTCGACGCCGTCTTCGAGGCGCCGCGTCATCCCTACACCCAGGCCCTGCTCTCCGCGATCCCGATTCCGGATCCGGCAAAGGAGCGCAGTCGCCACCGCATCCTGCTCAAGGGCGACCTGCCGTCGCCGGCGAACCCGCCCAAGGGGTGCCGCTTCGTCACCCGTTGTCCAGTCTTTGAGACGCTGATGGAGGGGGAGAAGCAGGTCTGCCAGGGGGCTCACCCCGAGTTCTCCACCATGGGTGCAGATCACGACGTGGCGTGCTACTACCCGCGCCAGCTCAATGTTTTCTAACCGTTCCAGGTAGGGGTGGGCCCGCGATCGTCGATCGCGGGCCCACCCTTTTGACCGGCGGCAATAGACATTTCTTGACCGAAAAGTAGATAACGCTTCGGTAACGGATGGGGAGAGGTTTTCACGATGTCGAGATTATGGACTAATCTGGCTCCATGAACTTTCGCACGTCCGGCGAAAGGCGAGTCCTGAAGGAGGACATTTTATGCGAATGAAGAAGGCAGGCATTGCACTGGTTGCCGCTGGCGCGCTCACGCTGAGCGCCTGCTCGTCTGGTGGTTCGAACGGCGGCTCGGGTGGCGACCCGGGCAAGGGTAGCGACGAGAAGGTGCTGCCGGCGTCGGACTACAACAAGGTTGATCCGGCCGAGCTCGCCGACGGCGGTACGCTCCGCCTCGCGATCTCTGACGCCTACCCGGAGCAGTTCAACCCAAGCCACGTTGACGGCAATACCGTTGACGTCTCCTCCACCATCTCCTCGTTCATCGCCCCGGTGAACTGGATTTTCGACGAGAACGGTGGCTTCGACGTCAACCCGGCCTACCTCGAGTCCTATGACGCGAACCTTAAGGGCGACGGCGAGAACGCCATGGTCATCACCCTGAACCTCAACCCGGATTCCAAGTGGAATGACGGCACGCCCATCACCGCCGCCGACTACGAGGCGCTGTGGAAGGCCTGCTCGGGCCAGGTCGAGGGCATCAGCTGCCCGTCCTCTGATGGCTGGACCCAGATCAAGTCGATCGAGGCTGGCGACTCCCCGCAGCAAGTCATCGCCAAGTACTCGGAGGAGTACCCGGACTGGTCGGCGAACTTCTCCACGGTTCAGCCCGCGGCTGGTATCTCCGATCCGGAGACCTTCAACACTGGCTGGGTTGACCCGGTCGAGGCGAACAAGTTCTTCGCCGGCCCGTTCCGCGTGGCGAACTCGAACGCCGCCCAGAAGGTCCTTACCCTTGAGCGCAACCCTGAGTGGTGGGGCTCGACTCCGAAGCTTGAGACTGTGACCTTCTCCTCGCTGAACCAGCAGGCCACGGCCTCCGGCTTCGCGAACGGTGAGATCGACGCGATCAACTTCATTGTTGACGCCGCCTCCTACGAGACGGCACAGAACCGCCCCGACGCTCAGATCACGATGTCGTCCTCGGTTCAGTGGCGTCACTTCACCTTCAACTCCCGCGCGGGTGCGCTCCAGGACAAGGCGGTTCGCCAGGCGATCCAGCTCGGCATTGACACCAAGGACATTGCCGCTTCCGACCTGTCTGGCCTGCCCTCGCAGGATTACGATCTGAACCTGGGCAACCACTTCTTCATGCCGAACCAGGCTGGCTACCAGGACAACTCGGTCGGCTTCGACCCGGAGGCGGCCACCGCCCTCCTCGAGGACGCCGGTTACACCATGAATGAAACCTCGGGCTACTACGAGAAGGACGGCCAGGAGCTTGGCTTCCGTTACCTGCGCATTCCGGGTAACGCCGCGAATGAGAACGAGGGCGCCATGCTCATGGAGATGATGAAGGACATCGGCATCAAGGTGACCTACCAGGATGTTGAGGGGCAGAACTTCTTCAAGCACGTCATTGGTGGCGAGTACGATGCGACCTCCTTCGCGTGGAACGGCACCCCGTACCCGATGGCGAACGTCGGCCAGATCTACGGCAACCCGTTCGATGACGAGGGCAACCTCGTGAACTCGAACTTCGCCGGCCTCAAGGTTGACAAGGTTGACGAGCTGATCCCGCAGATCGCTGCTGAGACCGACGTCGACAAGCGCCGCGAGCTCACCAACGAAGCCGATAAGGTGATCTGGGACGAAGTCATGGTTCTCCCGCTGTACTACCGCGCGAACATCACGGCAATCCCCTCGAACCTGGCGAACTACGGTTCGACCACGTTCGAGACCCTGCTGACCGAGAACATCGGCTACACCAAGTAATCTCTCGGCTATAGCACACGAACACGGAGGGCCGTCCCGGAAGGGGCGGCCCTCCCGCATATTGTCACGTGAGACTGCGTTTGACACTTGACCGATGACGGTGTGGAATTGCGAAAGCTATGGCAAAACACGTTTCTTCTCAGCGCGCCTCCCGCGCAATTAATCAGCGCCGGTTCGAGGTTGGGCCGCAGCCGAAGCGTTGGCCGGCCTCCTTCGAGATGTCCGCGGTTCCGGAGATGGACCCGGGCCGCCTGCTTCGTTCTACCCTTCGCGCGAACTGGCAGGTGTTGGCGCTTGCCACGCTCCTGTCGATGGCGGCGTACGGCGGCGGGGTGTTCATCTCCTGGGCGCTGGGGCGGGCGTTGGACTCCGGCATCGAGCGCGGCCTGACCACGTCCCTACTCCCAGGGGTCGCCCTCATTTTTGCCGCGATGGCGGTCCGGATGATCGGCGCGGCTGCCGAGCCCGTGCTCATGGTGACAGAGTTGCGCGCGCATGTGGGCTGGTCGTTGAAGATGGTGGAGCGGATCGCGGGCGTGCGCGGAGGAGGGCGCGCAGCGATCCCGTCGGGGGAGATGGTCACGGCCGTCACCACCGACGCCCAGAAGCTTGGCGCTTTTTCCTACATGGTTGCCGACGTGACAGCTGCAATCTTCTCCTTTGTGCTGACCGCCGCCCTCATGCTCCGCATTAGCGTGCCACTAGGGCTTGTGGTGGTGATCGGGGTGCCGGTGGCGATCGGGATCATGCTGGTGTTCATCAACCCGCTCCAGCGCCGCCTTGACGCCCAGCGCGAGGAGAGGGGCAAGCTCACCACCCTGGCCTCGGATGCCGTGGTCGGCCTGCGTGTGCTGCGCGGCGTGGGCGGGGAGGATATTTACATCGGGCGTTACACGCGCCAGTCGGAGAAGGTGCGCGAGACGGGGATTCGTGCCGCCGCCCTGCAGTCCTTCCTCAACGCGTTGTCGGCCGCGGTGCCGTACGGCTTCACCGTCCTCATCGTGGGCGGCGGCCTGTGGGAGGTCTATTCGGGCGCGATGACGCACGGCCAGCTCGTATCCTTCTACGGGTATTCGATGTTCATGGGCGCCCCGATCTGGATGGTGCTCGGCTTCCTGCAAACGTACACCGACGCCCGCGTCTGCGCCGGGCGGGTGGCGAAGGTGATGGCGATTGAGCCCCTCACGTCCGACGACGCCGCCCAGCCGGCCCGCGCCGGCGCAGACTGGTCGCGCGCCCACCTGCGGGACGAGGCGACGGGCGTGGAGATCAAGCCCGGCCTCAACACGGCGCTCGTGTGCTCCGCGCCCGAGGTCTCGGCCGAGCTCCTCGAGCGTCTGGCCCGCACCGACGACGCCGCCCCCGTCACCGCCCGCTGGGAGGGCGAGGATTCCATCCCGCTGACGGCCTTCCCGCTGGCCGAGGTCCGTAGCGCGATCGTGCTCTCGGACGCGATCGCCCAACTCTTTCAGGGCCGGCTGCGCTCGAACCTGGAGGCGAACAACGCTGCCTGGCCGCTCCCACGCGAGGTGGGCCGCCAGATGGCCGACACGGGCGACGGCTCGGGGGTTGCCCACCGCGACCACAAGGACAACCCGGTGGCGATCGGGGTGCGCGAGCTCATGCTCGCCATGATCACCGCCGACGCCGCCGACATCGTTGACAGCCTGGAGGAGGGGCTGGACGGCTACGTGGCCGAGCGCGGCCGCTCGCTCTCGGGAGGCCAACGCCAGCGCGTGGCACTGGCTCGGGCGGTGCTCACTGAGGCGCCCATCCTCCTGCTCGTGGAGCCGACTTCCGCTGTCGACTCCCACACCGAGTCCCGCATCGCCCAGCGCTTGCGCGCCGCGCGGGAGGGCCGCACCACCGCCGTCGTCACCACCTCGCCCATCGTGCTCGGTGAGGCGGACGAGGTCATCTTCCTTGGTGCCGACGGCGCCGAGCTCGCCCGCGGCACGCACGCCGAGCTGCTGGACGATCCGCGCTACTTCGACGTCGTGCACCGGGAGGCCCGATGAAACTACCCATTGCAACAAACCGGACGGTCGGGGCGAAGATGCTCGAACTCTTCGCCGCCTACAAGGACGAATTTCTGCTGGTCATCGCCACGCAGATCGTGGTGGCCGTGGCCGCCGTCATCACTCCATGGATCATCGGGCGCTCCTTCGACGCGCTCGCGGGCGGGGCACAGGCAGCGGTGATCCGCACGTATGTGGTAGCGATCGCGATCTCAATGCTGGCCAACGTGGTCGCCACATGGTTCGCCGACTTCCGTAGCCGCGTGCTGGGGCAGAAGGTGTTCCACGAGTTGCGCGTGCGGCTGGTGGAGGCCGTCATGCACTTGCCGCTGTCCACGGTCGAGGCGGCGGGCACGGGCGACCTGCTGGGGCGCACCACCGCCGACGTCAACCGGGTGGAGTTCATCATTCGCCAAGGGGTATCGCGCATCATGGTGCTGTCCTTCCAGGTGGTCGTCACGGTGGTGGCGGCGTTCCTGGTGGAGTGGCGGGTCGGCTTTGTGGTGCTCCTGAGTTTTGTTCCGATGTACTTCGTGGTACGCAAGTATTTGCGCCGTACGATCGCCGTGTACCTGGCGGCCTCCGCGCTCAACGCCGAGGTCTCGGGTGACATCACGGAAACCGTGGAGCAGTCCGCCACGGTCGATTCGCTGGCGATGAGTGAGGTGCGCATCCGCCGCACCTCCGTGCTCCTGCGCGAGTACTGGGACAACGAGCGCTACTCGGGGCTCATGCGCTCCTACCTGGTCATCTCCTTGCTTGCGGTGCTTTACGCCCCGATGGTCATCTCGATCCTGTGGGGGGCCTGGCTGGTGGGCCTGGGGTATGTGACGGTGGGTGCGGTCATCGCCGTCACACTGTATGCCCAGCAGCTGCGTGTGCCGCTGGATGAGCTCGCCTGGTGGTTCGACGAGCTACAGTTCGCCGCCGTCGCGCTCGCCCGTATCTTCGGCGTGGCCGAGGTTGAGGCGGACAGGGTTGCCGGCGACGCCGTCCCGGCCAGTTCCGCGGTCAGTGTGGAGGGCGTCTCGTTCAGCTATCGCGACGGCCGGCCCGTGTTGCGCGACGTCAGCCTCGAGGTTGCCCCGGGTGAACGGCTGGCGATCGTCGGCCCGTCGGGCGCGGGCAAGTCGACCCTCGGCCGCCTCATCGCCGCGGTCAACCCGCCGGGGTGTGGCTCGATCCGCGTGGGCGGGGTGGAGGTCACGGCGCTGCCCGAGGCGCTCTTGCATCAGACCATCGCGCTCGTCACCCAGGAAAATCACGTGTTCGTGGGCACGATCGCCGACAACCTGCGCTTTGCCAAGGAGGATGCCACCGACGCCGAGCTGCTCGCGGCGCTCGCCACCGTTGACGCCACGTGGGTGGAGCGCTTGGAGAAGGGCCTTCAGACCCGCGTGGGTTCGGGGGAGAAGGAGCTGGCGCCGTCGCAGGCCCAGCAGCTGGCCCTGGCGCGCATTGTGCTACTCGACCCTGACGTGCTCATCCTCGACGAGGCGACCTCGCTGCTCGACCCTACGGTGGCGCGCTCGGCCGAACAGTCGCTGCTGCGCCTGCTCGAGGGCCGCACGGTGATCTCGATCGCCCACCGCCTTTACACGGCCTACGACGCCGACCGCGTGGCTGTCATGATCGACGGCGAGGTAGCCGAGCTCGGCTCGCACGACGAGCTGGTGGCTAGGGGCGGGGAGTACGCCTCACTGTGGGAAGCCTGGCAGCAGGACTAGCGGGTGCCCGCGATTGCCAGACCCGCTCCGGCGAGCGCCACGCCGAGCACGATGACCGGCAGGGGCTGGAACTTCGTCACCGTCTGATCGGGCCAGTATTGCGCGGGCTTGAGGCTGGCGCGTAGCTGGGCGTTGCGGGTGATGTTGCCGTGGCGGACCATGATGAGGTCCGCGGCGAAGCCGGTGGAGACGGTGCGGGAGAGCGTGCCGGAGTCCTCCCACACAATGTCCGGATCCTCGTAGGCCTTCTTGCGGTCGCGCCAGGAGTTGTTGAACAGGCCCACGTTCGAGGGCACGCCCCACACGCTGATCTTGCGGTCAGCCCGGTTGTAGAGGTAGAGGCCCCAGCGGTTTTCGGCGAGCGCCAGGTCGGACCAGGGGATCAGGTGTTCGCGGATAATGTTGACCACGCGCAGGCCGCCGGGCCCCACCTCGAGGCGTGGGTTGTGGAAGACCACCCAGCCGAAGGCGGCGAGGACGGCGGCGATCGGCACGGCCCACAGCAGCTCGGCCACCCCGCCGTGGACCGCCGAGCCCACCAGGGAGATGGCGGCGAGGGCGTAGAGGAGGTAGGCGTAGGTGCGGGTTTTACCGCGCAGGATCACAGTCATGCCGGTATTCTCTCACGCTCCGCTGGGCGCTGCCGGGCGGGCCCGTGTACTTTCGCTCGCATTTGGCCGGCCGCTCTACGCCGGTGCGGCGGGCCGGGTTTAGGATGAGACGTTGGCTTTCTACCTGAAGGATTCCTATGACCCTCACCGTTCGCAACGATCTGCGCAACGTCGCGATCGTGGCCCATGTCGACCACGGCAAGACCACCCTGGTGGACGCCATGCTCTGGCAGGGTGGCGTCTTTGACCCGCATGCCACGGTGGAGTCCACCGGCGAACGCGTGATGGACTCGGGCGACATCGAGCGCGAGAAGGGCATCACGATCCTGGCTAAGAACACGGCCATCTCCTACGTGGGCCCGTCCGCGGCCGAGTTCGGCGCGCCCGAGGGGCTGACCATCAACGTCATCGACACCCCCGGGCACGCGGACTTCTCCGGCGAGGTCGAGCGCGGGCTGTCGATGGTGGACGGCGTGGTGCTCCTCGTCGATTCGTCCGAGGGCCCGCTGCCGCAGACCCGCTTCGTGCTGCGCAAGGCGCTCGAGGCCGGCCTGCCCGTCATCCCGGTCATCAACAAGGTCGACCGCCCCGACGCCCGCATATCCGAGGTGGTCCAGGAAACCCAGGAGCTGCTGCTCAACCTCGCCGCCGACGTCGAAAGTGAGGGCACTGCACTCGACCTCGAGGCGATCCTGGAGATCCCCGTGGTTTACGCCGCCGCGAAGGCCGGCCGCGCGTCGCTGACCCAGCCCGACGACGGCGCCCTGCCGGACTCGCCCAACCTCGAGCCGCTCTTCCGCGCCATTTTGCAGCACGTGCCCGCGCCCACGTATGACCCGGCGGCCCCGCTCGTTGCGCAGGTGACCAACCTGGACGCCTCGCCGTTCCTCGGCCGTTTGGCGCTCGTGCGCGTGTTTTCCGGCGAGCTGAAGAAGGGCGCCTGGGTGGGCTTGGCCGACGGCCCGGATTCGCCGATCGAGCGCGTCCACATCACTGAGCTCCTGCGTACGAAGGGCCTCGAGCGCCAGCCGGCCCCGAGCGCCGGCCCGGGTGACATCGTGGCCATCGCGGGGATTGCCAACATCACGATCGGTGAGACGCTGGTGGACATGGAGGACCCGCGCCCGCGCCCGCCGATCCACATTGATGATCCGGCGATTTCCATGACGATCGGCACGAACACCTCCCCGCTGGCCGGCCGCGTGGCTGGCCACAAGCTGACGGCCCGCCAGATCCGCGACCGGCTCACCCAGGAGCTCGTGGGCAACGTGTCGATCCGCGTGCTGCCCACCGACCGCCCTGACACGTGGGAGGTCCAGGACCGCGGCGAGCTGGCGTTGGCCGTGCTCGTGGAGACGATGCGCCGCGAGGGCTTCGAACTGACCGTGGGCAAGCCGCAGGTGGTGCGCAAGGTGATCGACGGCGTCGTGAACGAGCCGTGGGAGCGCGCGCAGGTGGACGTGCCCGAGGAGTACCTGGGCGCGGTCACCCAGCTCATGGCGCTGCGCAAGGGCCACCTGGAGACGATGGCGAACCGCGGCTCGGGGTGGGTGCGCATGGAGTTCATCGTGCCGGCACGCGGGCTTATCGGCTTCCGCACGCAGTTTCTCACGCTCACGCGCGGCACGGGTATCTACACCTCGATCTCGGAGGGCTACAAGCCGTGGGCGGGGGAGATCGTCTCGCGCCAGACCGGCTCGCTCGTGTCGGACCGTCAGGGCCAGGTGACAGCGTTCTCCCTGCAGCGCCTCGAGGACCGCGGCACGTTCTTCGTGGACCCGGGCGACGAGGTCTACGAGGGCCAGGTAGTGGGCGAGAACCCGCGTAACGAGGACATGGATGTGAACGTGGTGCGCGCAAAGGAGATGACGAACATGCGCTCCTCCACCGCCGACGTCTTCGAAACGCTCCAGGCCCGGCGCTACCTCACGCTCGAGGAGGCGATCGAGTTCGCCGCCGCCGACGAGTGCATCGAGGTCACGCCCGAGACGGCGCGCATCCGCAAGGTCGAGCTGTCCGCGACGCTGCGCGGGCGGGAGGCCGGGCGGAAGAAGGCCGCGGCGAAGGCGGGCAAGTGAAGAGCGTCGTCGGCGCGGTGGTCGGCTTCGTCACGGGGATGCTGACCGTGGTGGTGTCGGCCGGACCCTTGGATATGCCGTGGGTGGGCGTTGGGCTGGCCGCGGGGATCGTGGCCGCCGGCGCGTGGTTCATGTGGGAGTGGGGCTCGTTTGGGGCCTGGGTGGCCTACGTCATCGGCACATTCGCCGCGACGGGGTGGCTGGTCTACTTCCCGCCCGCCGATGACACGCTCGCCGTGGTCGGCGCCGGCGTTTCGTCCACCTGGGTCCTCGTCGCGGCCGTATCGGCGGTCTTTCCTGTGCCGCTCGTGATCCGTTACGGGGCGCGCCGTGGCCTGGGGGACGAGGGCGCCGACGACGTCGACGACGCCGAGGCGGGCCTGTAGCGGCCGCGCGGGTGACGTTGGCGGCCTTTTCAGCAACACCCGGAGGGGTCTTAGTAAGATCGGTGTGAACAAGGGAGAAAACGTGGCTGATAACCAGGACGACAACCTCGTCGACGCGTGGCGCAGGCGCCTCGGCGATGAGTCCACCGACGAGGCGAACGGCGCCGACTCGGCGGGCGCGACCGCGGCAGAGACCCCGGCCGGTGAGCCGGCAGGCGAGCAGGCGGGCGCCGAGCAGGAGACCCAGGCGATGGAGGCCGCGCAGCGGCCAACCGAGGCGATCGGCGCGGCAGATCCGGCCCAGACTCAGGCGATGGGCGCTACAGAGGCCGGGCAGTTTGCGGCCACTGAGCAGTTTGCGCAGACCGAGCACTTCGCCGGCCCCGCGGGCGCGGAAGAAACCGCTCGCTTTGACACCAACCCGGCTCCGGCCTTCGTGCCGGCGGGTGAACCGGCGAGCGTGCCTGCGGAAAGTGAGGGGGAGGCCGTGAAGAAGAAGCGGCGCAAGTGGCCCTGGGTGGCGGCGACCGTGGTGTTGCTTGGTGGCGCCTATACGGGCGCGGCCTACGCCTATCAAGACAAGATCCCGTCCAACACGTCGATCTCGGGCGTGCAGGTGGGCGGCATGAATGAGGCCCAGGCGCGCGAAACCCTCGCCTCCGGCCTCCAGGACGTCCTCGCCACGCCACGCCAGGTGGGCGTGGCGGGCGATGACAAGTCCGACGCGGTCAATCCCGGCAACATCGCCCTCGAGATCGACTATGACAAGACGTTCCATGGGCTCACCGTCTTCTCGCTCGACCCGCGCCGGCTCTGGGCTCACATCTCCGGCGCCGCGAACGTCGACGCCGTCCTCACGGCCGACCAGGCCTCCCTCGATTCTGAGGTGGCACGCCTGGGCGAGGTATTCAAGCAGGACCCGGCCAACGCCGAGCTGGCGATCGTGGACGCGGCCACCCAGGTGACCGACGCGAAGGAGGGCCGCTCGCTGGACACCAGCGCGGCGGGGGAGACGATCCTGGGCAACTGGCTGGCGGGTGACGCCCCGATCGAGCTGCCCACCACCACGGTGGACCCCGAGGTCTCCACGCAGGACATGCAGGACTTCGCCACCTCCTCGGTGGACCCGTTGCTGAGCGACAAGATTTCGATCACGGTCAAGGATTCGTTGGTCGAACTTCAGCCGGCCCAGACAGCCGACCTGATGAGTGTCACGACGGCGGAGGGTAAGGCGTCGCTCGTCGTCGATAAGGACAAGCTCAACGCCGTGATCCAAGAGGCCGTGGGCGACGTGCTCGGGGCGCCGAAGGACGCCACGATCGCGATCATGGATGGCGCGCCGAAGATCACCCCGTCGGAGAGCGGGGAGTCGGTGGATGCGGAGCAGATCGCCACGGCGCTGCTCGCGCTGCCACAGGGAACGGACCGGACGGTCGTCGCCGAGGTCACGGTCCAGGAGCCGAAGTTCACCACCGAGGCGGCTGAGAAGATGGGGATCAAGGAAGTCGTCTCCGAAATCTCCACGCCGCTCACCAACGACTCGGTGCGCACCACCAACCTGGTGGTCGGCACGCGCATGGTCAACAACACGCTCGTCAAGCCCGGCGAGGAGTTCAATCTTGAGGAAGCGCTCGGCCCGATCGACGAGGCCCACGGCTTCGTCTCCTCCGGCGTGGTCTCCAACGGCTTTAACTCCACGGCGCTGGGCGGCGGCCTGTCCCAGCTGTCCACCAACACCTTCAACATCGGCTACCGGGCCGGCATGGTGGACGTGGCCCACAAGCCGCACTCGAAGTACTTCAGCCGCTACCCGATGGGCCTGGAGTCCACCCTGTGGAGCGGGCAGATCGAGATGATCTGGAAGAACAACACCCCATACGGCGCACTGGTGGAGGCCTGGGTGGCGGACGGCCGGGTCTACACGCGCCTGTGGTCCACCCACTACTGGGACGTGGAGGTGTGGCAGGGCCAGCCGTACAACTACGTTCAGCCTGAGACGAAGACGAACCCGGCCAGGGACTGCGAGGCCTCGCCGGCGGGCGGTCCCGGATTTACGGTGACGGTGGGCCGCGTGGTCAAGCTCAACGGCGAGGTCCACGAGGATTCCCAGTACACGTGGACCTACCAGCCGGTACACGCAGTCAAGTGCGGGTGAGTCCGTCTTTCGTACTAGGATTGAGAGCAGTAAGAGGAAGAGAAAGAGGATAGCGTGACGTACATTATCGCTTTGCCCTGCGTGGACGTGAAGGATCGCGCCTGCGTCGACGAATGCCCTGTGGACTGCATCTACGAGGGCGAGCGCATGCTCTACATTCACCCTGACGAGTGCGTGGATTGTGGCGCCTGCGAGCCGGTGTGCCCGGTGGAGGCCATCTACTATGAGGACGACACCCCGGAGGAGTGGTCCGATTATTACAAGGCGAACGTCGAGTTCTTTGATGATCTCGGCTCGCCGGGCGGCGCCTCGAAGATGGGCCCGATCAAGAAGGACCACCCGCTGATCGCCAACCTGCCGCAGGGCATCAACGATTAGCTGTGGTTTTTTTCGCTGATAGCCTGCCCGATTTCCCGTGGGACACGCTTGTCCCCACGCGGAATCGGGCAGCGCAGTATCCGGGGCCGGTGTGTGACCTGACAATCGGCACCCCGGTGGATGACACGCCTGCGCTGGTACAGGCGGCGCTCGCTGAAGCGAGCAACGCCCACGGCTACCCCACGGTGCTCGGAACCGCCGAGCTGCGGGAGGCGATCGGGACGTGGATGGCCCGGCGTGGCATCACCTCCGACGTGGGGGTCCTGCCCACGATCGGCTCGAAGGAGATGGTGGGCCTGTTGCCCTCCCTCCTGGGCCTGGGGGCGGGCGCGCGCGTGGGCTTCCCGGACGTCGCTTACCCCACCTACGACGTCGGGGCGCGGCTTGCGGGGGCAGCCACCGTTCTCATTGACACCGATGCCGACCCGGCCACGTGGCCGGCCGTGGATCTGCTGTGGCTGAACTCGCCGGGAAATCCCAATGGGCACGTGCTCTCCCGGGAACAGTTGCGGGCGATCGTGGCCTGGGCGCGCGAGCGCGGTGCTATCGTGGCCAGTGACGAGTGCTACGCCGAGCTGTGCTGGGACGTGGCCGAGGCGCCCTCCATACTCGACGACTCCGTGTGCGGCGGCGACCCGCGCGGCCTTCTCATGGTTTACTCCCTGTCGAAGCAGTCGAACATGGCCGGCTACCGCGCCGCCTGGATGGCGGGAGATCCGGCCATCATCGCCCCGATCGTGGAGCTGCGTAAGCACCTGGGCTTCATGATGCCCGCCCCCGTCCAGCATGCGATGGCCGTGGCCCTCGGGGACGGCGAACACGTGAGTGCCCAGCGCGAGGTGTACGGGCGGCGTCGTGAAACGCTGCTCGCGGCGCTCGACGCGGCGGGCCTGGTCAACGACCCGGCGTCGGTGGCGGGACTGTACCTGTGGGCGCGAGCCGAGGGGGCGACGTCGTGGGACATCGTGGACGCCTGCGCCCAGCTGGGGATCGTGGTGGCGCCCGGAACGTTCTACGGCGAGGCCGGGGACGGGTGGGTGCGCATGTCGCTCACCGCCACCGATTTCGCAATTAACGAAGCCGCCAAGCGCTTGGAAAGGATTTCTGACCTGCTGAAACGGTCCTAGTGCATTTATCTTGACTTTAAGGGATCACTTTTTCTCCGCAATCGGGTAGTGTGATGAATGTTAACTGCCCGGCAACGTGGTCGGGAAGGATCGCGAAGGAGACTCGATGTCTAACAATGCGCAATTGACGATCGATGGAACGACTCTTGAACTCGAACGCGTCACCGCCACCGAAGGCAATGACGGCTTTAGGATCGGCCAGATGCTCAACCAGAGCGGCACCACCACCCTCGACCCAGGATTCACCAACACCGCCTCGTGCGAATCGGAGATCACGTACATTGACGGCGGGCAGGGCATCCTGCGCTACCGCGGCTACCCCATCGAGCAGCTGGCCGAGCGTGCCTCCTTCCTCGAGACTGCCTACCTGCTCATCTATGGCGAGCTGCCGGACGCGGCGTCGCTGGCGGCCTTCACGCGCCGCATCAAGAAGCACACCCTCCTGCACGAGGACTTCCGTAGCTTCTTCACGGCGTTCCCGTCGTCAGGCCACCCGATGTCGATCCTGCAGGCCGGCATTGCGGGCCTGGGCACCTACTATGAGAACACGCTCGATCCGAACGACGCCGAACAGCGCGACCTGGCCTCCATCCTCCTGCTGGCGAAGGTGCCCACGATGATCGCGTTTATCTCCAAGCGTGCCACCGGCCTGCCGCTCATCTACCCGGACGCCTCGAAGTCCTACACGGAGGACTTCCTGCGCATGACCTTCGGGCTGCCCTACCAGACGCACGACGTGGATCCCACGATCGTCAACGCGCTGGACAAACTGTTTATCCTGCACGCGGACCACGAGCAGAACTGCTCGACGTCCACCGTGCGGCTGGTCGGCTCTTCGCGCGCCTCGATCTACGCCTCGGTGGCGGCGGGCGTGGGCGCCCTGTCCGGCCCGCTCCACGGCGGCGCGAACGAAGCGGTGCTGCGCATGCTGGACGACATCCGCGAGGCCGGTATCCCGATCAAGGAATTCGTGCAGCAGGTCAAGGACAAGACGAACGACGTCAAGCTCATGGGTTTTGGCCACCGCGTCTACAAGAGCTACGACCCGCGCGCCAAGATTGTCAAGGGCCTGGCCGACGACATCCTCGGCCGCCTCAAGGGCGACACGGAGCTGTTCGACATGGCGATGGAGCTCGAGCAGGCCGCGCTTGAGGACGACTACTTCGTGGAGCGCAACCTCTACCCGAACGTCGACTTCTACACGGGCCTGCTGTACAAGGCGATGGGCTTCCCCACGAAGATGTTTACCCCGCTGTTCGCCCTCGGCCGCCTGCCCGGCTGGATCGCGCAGTACCGCGAGCTCGTGCTCGACCCGGCCCAGAAGATCGGCCGCCCGCGCCAGGTGTACGTGGGTGAGGCCGAGCGGGATTGGGTGAAGATGTCCGATCGCACCAAGCAGGACCGGGCCTTCGACGAGAACCTGGACTACGTGGTCTAGCTTGCCGGCGGCCGGGCCAGGCCTCCTGCGGGCGGGGCACCGGCCAGCGGCGGTCGCGCCACCTGAGGCGTCCCTGCCGCCAGCCGGCCAGGCCGCCCGCGCAAATGCTGCACTAATCCGCAAGATGCTGCACTAAATAACCGTAAAGTAGTGCAGCATCTTGCGGTTTTGTATAGCACCTGTGGGCGGCGCGCGGGTGCCGGCGGCGGGCGACAGCGGCCGGCGGCTAGGCGGGGATGTGGGCCAGCAGCTCGGGCAGGGCGCGCCGGAAGGGCGGCAGGAGGTCTAGAGCCTCGAGTTCGCTCGCCTTCACCCAACGTAGGTCTGCGGATTCGGGGTTGATAACGACGTCCGCGCCCGGGTCTGCCATCTTGGCCACGAACGTGGTGTAGCTCCAGTCGGGGTGGGCCAGCACGTGGCTGCCGGTGGGCGGCTCGAGCTCGCCGATCCCGGTCTCCTCGAAGAACTCCCGTAGAGCGCCTTCCCATGGGCTTTCACCGACGTCGATCGCGCCGCCCGGTACGCCCCACGTGCCGCCGTGGTGTGACCAGCCCGCGCGCAGCTGCACGAGCACTTCCACCGCGCCGGCATGCTCGCTGGTTTCCGGGTGGGCGCGGGCATCGCGGCGTGGGTCGGGGCGGGCGGGGGTGTCAAGCCGGGCGTCGGCGTTGGGGCATGCCACGGCGTCGTCGGCAAAAACAGCACCGGCAGAAACGGCCCCGGCGGAACCGTTAGCGGAAGCAACGGCATTGGCACTGGGCGTGGGCCGCCACGCCAGGATCCCGGCGGCGCCGAGTAGCCCCCAGTGGCGCTGCCCGCAGCGGCACTCGATGAAGCCGTCCCCGCCGCGGGTCATGGCCAGAAGTCCGTGATCGCGTGCCCCAGCTCGGCGAGCAGTTCGCGCAGGAGCGGCAGGGAGATGCCGACCACCCCGTGGTGGTCGCCCTCGATGCGTTCGATGAAGGGGCCGCCGTAGCCGTCGATGGTGAAGGAACCGGCCACCACGAGCGGCTCGCCGGTGGCGACGTAGGCCTCGATCTCGGCGTCGGTGAGGTGGGCGATGTGGACGGTGGCGGTGGATGTCCCCACGGCTACGCGCCCGGTGGCCACGTCGATGACGCAGTGGCCGGTGTGGAGGTCGCCGGCGTTGCCCCGCATGGCGCGCAGTCGCTGGAGGGCCACCTCGGGCGTGTGCGGCTTGCCCACCACCTGCCCGCCCATCTCGAGCATCGAGTCGCAACCGACGATCACCGTGGGTGGCTCGCCGTCCAGGAAGTCCAGCTCGGCGGCGATCTTCTTCGCCTTGGCCTCGGCCAGCAGCTGGACCTGCTCGGCCGCGCTGATCGGCCCGCGGGCCTTCGCTGTGGTGAGCAGCCCGTCCTCGTCCACGTCCGCCACGGCGATGCGCGGCGGGATGTGGGCGGCGAGCAGTGTGGCCTTGCGGGCGGGGGAAGCGGAGGCGAGGAGGAGGGTCTTCATCATTCCGCCAGGCCGTCGCGCAGGATGTCCAGGCCCACTGAGCCCATGGAGAGCGCCCGCATGTGCCAGTCCTTGACCGAGAAAGCCTCGCCGCGGGCGGCGGCCCGGGCCTCGGCGTCGGCGCGCAGCTGCTTCCAGATGCGGTGGCCCACCTTGTACGACGGCGCCTGTCCGGCCCAGCCCAAGTAGCGGTCGAGCTCGAACGCGAGGAAGGCGCGGTCCATTGCCACGTTGTCCTGGAGGAACTGCCAGGCTACCTCGCGCGTCCAGACAGGCGAGATGTGCCCGTATCCCTTCGGGGAGGGCTTGCCCAGGTGGAAGCCGATGTCGAGCGCCACGCGGGTGGCACGCAGTCGCTCCGAATCGAGCACGCCCATGTAGTCGGCCGGGTCGTCATGGTAGCCGAGCTCCGCCATGAGGCCCTCGGCATACAGCGCCCAGCCCTCGCCGTGCCCGGAGTTCCAGCACAGGTGGCGGCGCCAGTCGTTGAGCGAGTCCTTGACGTAGGTGGCCATGCCAATCTGGAGATGGTGGCCCGGCACGCCCTCGTGGTAGACCGTGGTCTTCTCCTGCCACGTGTGGAACACCTCGGTGCCCGCCGGCACCGACCACCACATGCGCCCGCCGCGCGCGAAGTCGTCCGAGGGGCCGGTGTAGTAGATGGCGCCCGTGCCCGAGGGGGCGATCATGCATTCGAGCTTGCGCAGCGGGTCAGGGATGTCGAAGTGGGTGCCGTGCAGGTCGTCCAGCGCGCGGTCGGAGGTCTCCTGCATCCACGCCTTGAGCGCGGCGGTGCCGTGGACCTGGCGGGCCGGGTCGGCGTTCAGTCGCTCGAGTGCCTCGGGGATCGTGACGCCCTTGCCGTACAGGTCTGCCACGATCGCCTCCTGCTCGGCGACGATGCGGGCCAGCTCCTCAAGGCCCCACTCATAGGTCTCGTCCAGATCCAGGGTGGCGCCGGTCGAGCTGCGCAGGCGCGGGGCGTAGCGCTCGCGGCCGAAGGCCTCGCTGGCCGCTCCGTGGGGCAGGATCTCCTCGCGCAGGAAAGTGGCCAGTTCGCCATACGCGCGGCGCGCCGAGTCGGCGGCGTCTTTCACGACGCCGGCCAGGTCTGGGTGCGCCGCACCGCCGCGGGCCGCGAGCTCCGCCAGCGGGGAGGAAGCGCCGGCCTTGTGCTCTGCCTGGGAGATCGCCAGCTCGATCTGCTTGGCGGCAGTGGGCGGGCCGGACTGGGCGCGGCGCAGCAGGGTCTCCTGCCAGCCACGCAGGGCCGAGGAGGTGTTCGCCAGGCGCTGGGCGATCAGCTCCCAGTCCGCGGCGCTCGCCTGAGGCATGTTGTCGTAGATCTCCTGGACCGACTGCAAGGGGGAAGCGATCACGTTGATGTCGCCCACCTCCCCGCGCTCGAAGAAGTCGATCTCCTGCTCCAGCTCGGCGGTGAGGGCAGCCTTGGTGACGCGGTCGACGGAGTCGGCAGGCTCAAGCGCCGACAGCTGGCGGAGGGTGGCAACGTTGAGCTCGTTGAGGTCGGCCAGGCCCTCGGGGGAGTAGTCGGAAAAGGCGCCGTCGTCGTCGCGCCCAAGGCCGAGCGCGGTGACGAGCTCGGGGGTGCGGTCGAGGACCTCGGAGACGTAGCGGTTGCACAGGATGTCGATATCTGAGGTGGGTCGAGAAGTCATGCCTCTACAGTAGTCGGTTGACGTGAGACAGGGCACGTTAAAGAGGGTACGATTGTGCAGGTTGAGGAAGCTGCCAAAGTTGTTGGCAAAGGAGTCGAAGATTGCTAGGCTGGTTCGTGTGACCCATAACACAGAGTTTGCGGGGTCCTCTGACGAGCATCCAACCACAGTCGAGACGCACGTGCGTCGGCTCCTTGACGGGCCCGCAAAGTATCAGCTGCGCGAGGCGGCGGAATTGGCCAACATGGACACCGATTCTGCACGCCGCTTCTGGCGCGCCATGGGTTTCCCCTACATTCAAGACCCAGAATCGCGGCTGTTTACCGAGTACGACGTCGACGTCATGCGCGCCCACCAGGACATGGTGGACCTCGGCCGCACCGATGAGGACACGCAAAACTCCCTGGTCCGCGCCCAAAGCCACCTGGCCGACCGCCTGGTGCTGTGGCAGTATGAGGCGCTCGTGGAGGAGGCCGAGGCCCGCCACGGGCTCGACGAACTCTCGGCCCGCTACTGGGTGCTCGACCACATAGGCGACTACGAAGAATTCCTCATTTACCAAATGAAGTACGCCTGGCGGCGCCACCTGGCCTCCTTCCTGCGCCGCACCGAGGTGGAGCTGGAAAACTTGCGCGCCGGCAATGACGTGATCTTGCTGCCGCGCGCGCTCGGCTTCGTGGACCTCGTGGCCTTCACCGACCGCTCCGGCCAGCTCTCCCCGCACCAGCTGGTGGACTTCATCCAAACCTTCGAGTTCACCTGCCGCGACGTCATCTCCGGCCTCGGCGCCCGCGTAGTGAAGATGGTGGGAGACGCCGTCCTCTATATTGCGGACGACCTGGCCACCGGCGCCGAGGCGGTGGCCGGCATCCGCGAGGCGTTGCGTGCCACCCCATCGATGCCAGAGGTGCGGGCCTCGCTCGTGTGGGGCCGGGTGGTCTCGCGCTTCGGTGACGTGTTCGGGCCGAGCGTCAACCTCGCCTCGCGGCTGTGCGCGATCGCGCCGGAGGGGTCGATCGTCGTGGACCGGGACACGGCCGAGGCCCTGCGCGCCCTCGACGCCCACAAGTACGTGCTCGAGGAGAACATCGGATCGGAGCTGCGCGGGATCGGATACATCGAATCGGCGCGGCTCACTGTGATGCCTGATGAGGAGTAGAACTTGCATCGTTCCACTTTTGCCTTGGCGATTTCTTTACTAGGCTAAATCCCAACGGCGTTCCTTTCACGATTGGACGGAAAATTGACAAAGATTTTGCTAGTCGAAGATGACGCAGCGATTTCGGCGCCTCTGGTGCGTGCTTTTTCTCGCGAGGGATATGACATCGAGGCGGTAGAGACGGGGCGGGACGCCCTGGAGAAGATGGACGGCCACATTGACTTGGTGGTCCTCGATCTTGGTCTGCCGGACATGGACGGCCTCGATGTGGCGCGCACGGCGCGCGCTCGGTCCAAGACCTTCCCGATTCTTATCCTTACCGCCCGTTCTGAAGAGGTGGACATGGTGGTCGGCCTTGACGCGGGCGCGGACGATTACGTGACGAAGCCCTTCCGCCTGGCCGAACTGCTGGCGCGCGTGCGCGCCCTGCTGCGCCGCTCAGTCACAGGCGAGGAGGGCAGTGATCTGCTCAAGGCCCAGGACGTGTCGATGGACGTGGACGCCCACCGTGCCTACGTCGGCTCGCGCGAACTGCAGCTGACGGGCAAGGAGTTCGAGCTGCTGCGCGTGCTGTTGCGCGACGCGGGCAATGTGGTCGAACGCGACAAGCTCATGCTGGACGTGTGGGGATCGGAGCCGGATTCGTCCACGAAGAAGCTTGACATGCATATCTCGTGGCTGCGCCGCAAGCTGGGCGACGACGTGAACGACACGAAGTACATCAGCACCGTGCGCGGGATGGGTTTCCGTTTCGAGGTCTAGGCGATGCGGCGGCGCGCAATTGCGATGACGACGGCGGCCGTGGCGGTCGCCGTCCTCATCTTGGGCCTGCCGGGGATAATGTTCGCGGTCTCGCTCGTTTGGCAGCAGGTGCACACCGAGCTGTCCGACCGGGCCACTGCCGTGTCCACGGTGGTGGAGCGCGTGGCGGCGGATGACCTGTACATTTCGGAGTCGTTGCTGACCCGGCTCGCCACGAACGGCAACCCCGATAACGCCCACATCGTGGTGAACTACCCCGACGGCACGAGGGTGGAGTCCGATACGAAGGAGCCGCCGTACTCACTCGAGCAGTCGGTGGTCAACGCCGCCGGCGTGCTCGTGACCGTGGAGGTGCCGCGCGCGGACATCCTGCAAAAGATCGGGCTCATGGTGGCCGGCGCGGTCGGGCTCATTTTCGTGGCTTTTGTGGCCGGGGTGACGCTGGCGATGAAGCAGTCGCGCAAGATATCGGCACCGCTCATCTACCTGGCGGCCGCCGCCGAGCAACTGGGCGCGGGGCGGGTACGCCCGCAGATCCGCCAGTCGGGGATCGAGGAGATCGACCTGATCAGCGACGAGATCGCCCGCAGCGCCGACCGCATGGCTGGCCGCCTCGCCAAGGAACGCCAGTTCGCCGCCGACGCCGCCCACCAGCTTCGCACCCCGCTCGCGGCCCTGTCGATGCGGATCGAGGAGATCGAATTCCTCACGGACGACGAGGAGATCATCGAAGAGGTCCACAAATCCCTCGAGCAGATCGACCGCCTCACCGGCGTGGTCAGCGAGCTCATGGCCACCTCCCAGTCCGAATCGGGCGGCACCACGGAGGCGATCGCGGTCTCGCGCGCGTTCAACCGGATCCGTGACGAGTGGACAAAGCCGTACCAGCGCGAGGGCCGCCAGCTTGTCTTGGACCAGGACTTCGACGGCGCCGTGCTCGCCACCCCCGGCTCGCTGTCCCAAATCCTTGCGACCCTCGTGGAGAACTCCCTCAAGTACGGCGCGGGCACGACGTCGGTCTCCGCGGCTTCTGCCGGAAAGTCGGTGATCTTCAAGGTGCGCGACGAGGGGCCGGGCGTGTCCGCCGAGGACGCCGAGGATGTCTTCGAGAAGGGCTATTCCACCGGCGGATCCACCGGCATCGGCCTGGCCGTGGCCAAAGAGCTCGCCGAGATCGACGGCGGCCGGCTCGAACTGACGAACAAGGCGCATGCCGAGTTCACCCTCACCCTGTCGGCCCTGCCCAAGTCGCTCGACCCGAACAAGGTGCTGCCCCACGGGGCGATTATGACCGTGGGCGCGCGCCGCGGCCGGCGTTAGGCCGCCAGTCGGCGTTAAGCCGGCGTTCGACGTCGTGAACCCGCGTCCCGAGCCCGGCTCGTGCCCGGGCCCGTACCCGAGCGGCCGTTTGCTTTCTCGGCACCAAAAGTGTTCTCGCGTCACTCAAATCCGCGATTTGAGTGTGCAGAAATAATTTTGCGTGACGAGAAACGGGTGGGGCCTGCGTCAGGCCGGCTCAGCGGGACTCGTCGGCCGCGGGGGCCTTGGTGAAGACGAGGTAGCGGTAGCACACGTAGCGGAAGGCCGTACCGAGCACCAGGCCTACCCCGTTGGCGGAGATGTTGTCGGCCAGCTGGGAGTCCAGGCCCAGGATGTAGCGCGAGAAGCCGAGGCACCCGAGCGCGATGAGCAGGCCGCCGATATTGATCGCGAGGAAGAGCACGAACTCCTGGCCCCGGCTCTTGTCGGACTTGTTGCGGAACGTCCACAACCTGTTGACCACCCAGGAGAAGATGATGGAGACGAAGACGGACAGGGTTTTGGCCACCATGGGCGCGTCGCCGGGCAGGTGGACTACGCCGGAGTAGGCCAGGAAGTTGAATAGGCCGACGTCCACGACATACGATCCCAAGCCCACCGTGCAGAACTGGATAAACTCTACCAACCACCGCTTGAACGATTGCCCGCGCAGCAACTTGGTGGCGAGGTCGTGCATTTAGAAGCTCGCGAACGAATCGGGGGTGAGGGCGCCGTCGCGCAGGTCGGCCCAGAATTGCTCGGCCTCGTCGGCCAGCAACACGGTGGAGGATCCGCCCGGGCCGGGGTAGTTGAGCGAGGCGATCGGCGGGGCGCCCCTGAGGCCGTCGGGGCCGATCGTGTCGCGCAAGGCCAGGCCGGCGTAGGCGACGTCCATGAGAGAGGAATCGTCGTTGACCGTGAGCGTCTCGGCGACGGAGCCAACCAGGTGCCGCTGGCTCAGCGGGTTGAACAGGGTGGCAGGCGAGGTGGCCTTGTCGATAATCTTGGCCACCACCTGGCGCTGACGTTCGGTGCGGCCGATGTCGCCCAGCGGGTCGGAGTAGCGCATGCGGGAGAAGGCAAGGGCGGTGGTGCCGTCGGTTTCGTGGCAGCCCGCAGTCCACTCGAGGCCGGAGAACTCGTCGGAGACGTCGTAGTCGAGGCAGAGTTCCACGCCGCCAACCGCGTCGGTCAGGTCCTTGACGCCGTCCATGCCGATCTGGATGTAGTGGTCGATCGTCAGGCCGGTCAGCTCCTCCACGGTCTGCACCAGGTATTCGGCCCCGCCGTAGGAGAAGGCGCCGTTGAGCTTGCCGTAGGCGTCGGAGTCAGGGAAGTGAATATAGGTGTCGCGCGGGATGGACACGAGCGCCGCCGGGCCCGATTCGGGCTTGTGCAGCAGCATGATCGTATCCGCGCGGTGGCCTTCCGTGGGGTCGTTGACCGCCTCGCCGCGCTCGTCGGAGCCGACGATGAGGTACGTGGTGCCCGGCGTGTCCGGCGCGCCGGAGAGCGCGGCCGTGTGGGCGAGCTTGTCGTTGCCATAGGAGTACAGGTAATAGACCCAGGCAAACACCGCGATGATGAGGATGAGCACGATCGCCAGGATGCGCTTGCCCCACGAACGCTCCTTGCGCGGACGGGCGGGCCGCTCGGCAGGACCGGCGGCGTCCGGGCGCGTGTCGGGTCGCCCGGCGCCCGGACGGGGGTCGACGACGCGCGAGCGCTCGGCCCGCGCTCGCTGCTGGCCCTGGGGCGGGAACGCCGGGGGTGGAGCCTGATCGGACGCCGAGTCGGACGCGCCGGAAACGGGCGCGAACGAGGCCGGGCGGGCGTCGTCGGCAAACGCGGAACGACGCACGGGCCGCCGGGGTGCACCCGCAGCGCGACTGGGGCTACTGGAGGGCCTGTCACCACGCGGCTGGCCCTGGCGCCCCCGGCTTTCGCGACCCTGGCCCTCGAGACCTTGGCCGACCGGGCGGGCACCCTCAACGGAGGGGCGCTGACGGCGATTGCGGGGTTCGAACGACGGTGGCTGGCTCATCAGTCCTCCAAGCGCAGGCCCCCGCCGATGGCCTGCTGGAACGCGTTGATCTCGTCCTCGGTGCCTTTGAGGATCGGGCTATCCGTGTTGGCGTCGTTGGTCACTTCGGGCAGCGGCTGGTCGTTGCGGAGGGCCTCCCACACGGCGGCGGCGGCGGCGGCCGGGCGCACGCGGTTGCCCTCCGCGTAGAACGGCATCGTCACGAAGTTGACGTTGTCGAGTGAGAGCCCGCGCAGGGAGTAGGCGAGCCCGCCCAGGTAGGTGATGGAACCGAGGCTGGGGGAGACGTCGATGTTTTCGGTGACGTCACTCAGCACACCGTAGAGCGTGGGCAGGTCGGAGACGATGTTGAGAGATAGGGCCTTGGAGATGATCGCCTCGACCATCTGCTGCTGGCGGCCGATGCGGCTGATGTCGGAGCCGTCGCCCAACGACTTACGGGCGCGGGCCAGGGCGAGCGCCTGCTCGCCGTCGAGCACCTGGCACCCGGCCTCGAGGTGCAGGCCCGCCGCCTGGTCCTCCGCGGGCTCGGACAAGCAGACGTTCACGCCGCCCAGAGTGTTGACGATGTCCTGGAAGGAAGCGAAGTCGATGACCACGAAGCCGTCGATGTATACGTCCGACATTTCCTCGAGCGTGCGGATCGTGCAGGCCGCGGCGCCTGCCACGTCGCCCGACTGCCCGCCGATCGAAAACGCCGAATTGAACATCGCATCGTACTGCTCGTAGCTGCGTGAGCCGTCCTTGAGGATGCAGGAGGGGATGGTGACCAGGGTGTCGCGCGGGATGGAGACCACGTCCACCCGCTGGCGGTCCGCCGAAATGTGCATGAGCATCGCCGTGTCCGAACGCATACCGGTGATGTAGCCGGCGGCGCCCGCCCCGTCCACGTCGCTAGCACCCTCGCGCACATCCGAACCCAGGATGAGAATGTTGAGCGGCCGGCCTGCCGATTCGTCCGCGGGCTCCTGGGGGGTGGGGCGCTCGTTCGGTTCGAAGTAGTGGCCGACCTCCTGGACCTTCAGGTTGCCCTGGAGGTTCTGGTAAAGAAAAGCGGCCGCCGAGCCCACGGTGAGCAGGAAGGCGAGGAGGACGACGAGCACCCAGCGGAGTACGGGGACATCGCTCCCGGCCAGGGAGCGATGTGACGGGCCGCGCTTAGCGGGTGCAGATATCATGTGTCGATCATAGCGGCCGGCGCGCGAGGTATTCATCAGCCCGGGGAATGTGCGTCGTGTTTAACGCCCGCGCGCGCGTTGGCTAAGGTGGGGGTATGGCAGGTAACGAGCACGATTCGGTCCTCATCCGCGTGGTGAGTGTGGCGTTCAACCCCGGCGATGAGCTGACCCAACTGCTCGACTCGCTCCCTGCCGCCGTGGGGGATACGGCCTTCGAGGCCGTCGTGGTGAATAACGGCTCGGCCACCCCCGCGCTCGACGCCGCCCGCTCGCGTGCCACCGTGATCGACGCGCCCGCAAACCTCGGCTATGGCAAGGCCAACAACCTGGGCGCTCGCGGGTTTACCGGGCCTTGGCTCCTTATCGTCAATCCTGACGTCCGGCTCGAGCCCGGGAGCGTTGCACGCATGATCGGCGCGGCGGCGAACTACCCGCGCGGCGGTGCGTTCGCTCCCAAGATCATGACGCCCGAGGGCGAGGTCTATCCCTCGGTGCGGCAGTTCCCCCGGCTGGTTGCCGGCACCGGGCATGCGCTCTTCGGGCGAGTGTGGCCGGGCAACCCGTGGACCGCGCGCTACCACGCGAACGGTGCCACCGGCTCCACTCACCCCGTGGACTGGCTCTCTGGCGCCTGTCTGCTCATCCGCCGCGAGGCCTTCGAGGATGTGGGCGGGTTCGACGTGGACTTCTTCATGTTTTTCGAGGACACGATGCTGGGGGAGGACCTTGCGCGCGCCGGCTGGCAGCGGGTTTTCGTTCACGACGCCATGGCCGTCCACGACCAGGGCAAATCCTGGCGGGAGCGGCCTGAACCCATGATGCGCGAACATCACCGGTCGGCCTACCGGTACCTGGCGAAGGTATACGACAGGCCGTGGCAGGCACCCCTGCGCGCCGCGATCAAGGCGGGGCTGAAGGTGCGGCTGGCGCGGGAGTTGCGGGCGCAGCGGCAGACCTCGGCGCATGTGTCACACTAATTACGTATGTGCAACGGCAAAAAGCGGTTTATTGGTGTTGCATATTGCGGATTAACGTTGCATCCGTGGGAGGCTGGCGGCTGGTTGCCACGGAGGTCCGGCAACGAGCCGGCTAGCGGGGGCCGCCCCGGCCAAGGAGCCCGTCGCGCAGGCCGGCGGCCAACTGGGTGATGCGTTCAGCCCGGCGGTCGGCGACTAGGGAGTGGAAGGCGGCGAACTTCGCCAGCCACACCACGTAGCCTGTCCGCCAGTGCCAGGGCAGGAGCCCTGAGCGCAGCAGGAAGATCGTGTTGCGAGCCAGGTAGTAGCAGCGGATGGGACCGTGGACGTGCACGGGCTGGGTGCGCCCGGGCAGCTGGACGGTTGCGTCCCCCAGCGAGTGTTCGAGCTTGGCGCCCGTGTCCACCACCATCCGGTAGCCGCGCTTACGAGCGCGCAGGCACCACTCGAGGTCGACGTGGTCGATGAAGTAGGCCTCGTTCATCGGGCCCACCTCCTCCAGAACCCGCATGGGAATGAGGCACCCGGAGGCCAGGAGAAAGGCGGCCTCCACGGCGGGCTGGGCCAGCTCCTCGGCGCTCGCGCGCCGCGGCCCCCAGCGCCGGTCCACGTAGACCAGCTCGTCCCCTCCGGGCTTGTTCTCCGCGATGTATGGGCCCACCGCCCCGATCGGCGCGCCCGTGCCGCCCGTTGCCTCAGCCCCCGTCCCGCGCTCCAGGCGGTCGACGAGCGTGGCGACCATTCGTGCGTCGGGAAGGGAATCCTGGTCGGAGAGCAGCACGTAGTCGACGCCGAGCTTGCGGGCCCGCAGGATCCCGACGTTTTGGGCGTGGGCGATGCCGGTGTTGGTGCCCAGCTCGATGAGCTGCGCCCCCGCGCGTCGTACAGCGTCGGCGATCTCGGCGAGGGCCGCGGGCGCCGAGCCGTTGTCCACCACGACCACCGCGCACTGCCGCGCCAACGCCTCAATGAGGGCGGCAGTGCGCGCATCCGGGCCGTACGTGACGACGACGGCCGCGGCGGACCCCACTACTGGCCGGCCTTGCGGTACTTGGCTTCGACCTCGGCCTTCTGGTGGCGCCACCAGTCCTCGTGGTTCTTGTACCAGGAGATGGTGTCGCGCAGGCCGTCGCGGAAGTCGGTGAAGGTGGGCTGCCAGCCGAGCTCGGACACCAGCTGGGTGTTGTCGATGGCGTAGCGCTGGTCGTGGCCGGGGCGGTCGGCCACGTGGTCGAAGTCGTCTCGGTCGTAGCCGAACTCCTCGAGGATGAGCTGGGTGACCTCCAGGTTCGTCTTCTCCCCGTTCGCGCCGATTAGGTACGTCTCCCCGATGCGGCCCTTGTTGATGATGTCCCACACGGCGGTGTTGTGGTCGTGGACGTGGATCCAGTCGCGGATCTGCTCGCCCGTGCCGTACACGCGGGGCTTGACCCCGTCGATCAGGTTGGTGATCGTGCGGGGGATGAACTTCTCGATGTGTTGGTAGGGCCCGTAGTTGTTCGAGCAGTTCGACAGGGTGGCCTCGATGCCGAAAGAGCGCACCCAGGCGCGCACCAGGTGGTCCGAGGATGCCTTGGAGGCGGAGTAGGGGGAGGAGGGCACGTACGGGTCGCCCGCCTTGAACTTGCGATCTTCGCCGATCTCCAGGTCGCCGTAGACCTCGTCGGTGGAAATGTGGTGAAGGCGCCCACCGTGACGGCGTAGCGCCTCGAGGATCTGGTAGGTGCCGATGATGTTGGACTGGATGAAGGGCCACGGGTCGCGTAGCGAGTTGTCGTTGTGTGATTCGGCGGCGAAGTGCACGACGACGTCGGCCTCGGCCACGAGCGGGTCGATGACGTCGGGGTCGGAGATGTCGCCCTTAACCAGCTTCACGCCCGCCCCGAGCATCTCAATTGAGTCCTTATTTCCCGCGTAGGTGAGCTTGTCGATGACCGTGACGTCGGCGTTGCGAAGCTCGGATGCGGTGTAGTTGACGAAGTTGGCGCCGATGAAGCCTGCGCCGCCGGTGACCAGTACCTTCATTTTTCTTCCTCCTCCTCGAGGGTTTCGCCGTGGAGGATGGCCTCCGCGGGATCGGTGGCGGGCGTGAATTCGCCAGCCCGGGTGATCGTTTCAGGGTGTGTGCGGGCCACCGCCAACTCGCGGGCCAGGTCTACCAGTCGGTTTTCCAGGATGACCATGCGCCGGTAGGAGACCACGGAGTAGGACAGGAAGGCGATGATCGTCAGGTACAGCAGCAGGTCCACCCCGCGCCCGACTCCCACGAAGTGCGCCACTTTCGTGGTGATCTGCGGGAAAACAATGGTGGCGACGGCGAGGGCGACGAACACGAGCAGGAGTAGGCGGCGCAGTGCCACGTTCTTCGTGTCCTGCGTGCCGCGCACGAGGTACACGGCCGCCACGAGGACAACCGCGAGGAGGATGAGCTTGATCAGCATGTTTATCGGCTCTCTGTCGGTGCGAAGATCATGTCGGTCAGGATGTTGACGCCGTTGAGCAGGCTCTGACCCTTAGAACGAGAATAGTCGGTGTAGTCGATTGTCACGGGCTCTTCAGCCCACGGCAAGCCCATGGAGGCGAGCTGGTTGATGATCTGGGAGGCGTGGGCCATGCGGTGCATGGTGAGGTCGAGCCGGGTGGCGGCGTCGCGGCGCAGTACTCGTAGGCCGTTGTGGGAGTCAGTGAGGTTCATGCCGGTGCGCGCCCGCGTGACCTTCGCGGCGGTTGAAAGCACGGCCTTCTTCAGCCACCCGGCCTGGTGTTCGCCGGTCAAGAAGCGAGAGCCGAGCACGAAGGCAAGGTCCTCGCGTTCGGCGCGCTCGATCATGCGAGCGGCGTCGGACGTGCGGTGCTGCCCGTCGGCGTCGAAGGTGACGATGTATTTGGCGTCGGTGTAGGTGAGCACCCACGTGATCCCGGTTTGGAGGGCGGCGCCTTGCCCGAGGTTGATGGGGTGGTCGACGACGACCGCGCCCGCGGCGCGCGCCAGCCGTGCCGAGTCGTCTTTCGAACCGTCGTTGACGCAGACGATGTTGGGGAAGGTCTGGCGTGCTTGGCGAACGACGTCGTAGATGACGGTCGCCTCGTTATACAGGGGGACCACGAGCCAACTCACCCGTGCTAAGTCCCGAAAGCCGGCGTCTTGCATGGGATATATTATTGCATAAGGTTCTACGAACCGATTTTTGTGCCTGCCAATACAAGGAGAAATGGATGGCAAAAGCGCGGATCGTTGATTCGGCTGACGTGTCGGATGAGGCGAAGATTGGCGATGGATCCAGTGTCTGGCATCTCGCTCAGGTTCGTGAGCACGCTGTCATTGGCGAAAACTGTGTGATTGGCCGCGGGGCCTACATCGGCGAGGGCGTCGAGATGGGCAACAACTGCAAGGTGCAGAACTACGCGCTCGTCTACGAGCCGGCCAAGCTGGCCGACGGCGTGTTCATTGGCCCGGCCGTGGTGCTCACCAACGATCACTACCCGCGTGCGGTGAACCCCGATGGCTCGTTGAAGTCTGCCTCCGACTGGGAGCAGGTGGGTGTGACGTTGGAGACCGGCGCGTCGGTGGGCGCCCGGTCCGTGTGCGTGGCTCCCGTGACGATCGGGGCGTGGTCGCTGGTGGCGGCTGGCTCGGTGGTCACTCGCGATGTGCCCCCGCACGCCATCGTGGCGGGTGTGCCGGCCAAGCAGATCGGCTGGGTCGGGCATGCCGGCGTCAAGCTGGAGGATGACGGGAACGGGATGTGGACGTGCCCCGCCACCGGAGATACTTACCAAGAATGTGACAACACAATCCGAAAGGTTGCTAAGTAAAAATGGAACGACAGATGATCCCGGCCGCCAAGCCGATCGTGGGCGAAGAGGAGCGCGCCGCGGTTGATGCGGTTCTCGCGTCCGGCATGCTGGCACAGGGCGCGGAGGTTGCCTCCTTCGAGCAGGAGTTTTCCGAGCAGCTCACCCCGGGCGCTGAGGTTGTGGCGGTCAATTCCGGCACCTCGGCCCTTCACATTGGCCTGCTGGCCTCAGGCATCGGCGAGGGCGACGAGGTCATCGTCCCGTCCTTCACTTTCGCGGCAACCGGCAACTCGGTGGCGTTGACCGGCGCGAGCCCCGTGTTCGCCGACATCGAGCCGGACTACTTCTGCCTCGATCCCGATTCGATCCGCGCCTCCATCACCGAGCGCACCAAGGGCATCATGCCCGTCCACCTGTACGGCCACCCGGCGAACATGGTGGAGATCCGCAAGATTGCCGAGGAGTTTGGCCTGCAGATCTTCGAGGACGCCGCCCAGGCTCACGGCGCGTCGCTGAACGGGGAGATGGTGGGCACCTTCGGTTCCTTCGCCGGCTTCTCGCTCTACCCCACGAAGAACATGACCTCCGGTGAGGGTGGCATGATCTCCACCAAGGATCCACAGATCGCCCGCCGCGCTCGCCTGCTGCGCAACCAGGGCATGGAGGTGCAGTACCAGAACGAGCTGGTGGGCCTCAACAACCGCATGACGAACATTCACGCCGCCATTGGCCGCGTGCAGCTGCGCAAACTTGAGGGCTGGACGAAGATCCGCCAGGAGAACGCCGCGTTCCTGAACGCTAACCTGGAGGGCGTCGTCGTGCCGCCGGTGGCCGAGGGTGCCGTGCACGTCTACCACCAGTACACCATTCGCGTGGCAGACGATCGCGATGGCTTCGCGAACGCCCTGCGCGAGGAGTACAAGGTGGGCTGCGGCGTGTACTACCCGATTCCGAACCACCGCCTGCCTTCGCTGGCGCACTTCGCACCGGGCCTGGAGCTGCCGAACACGGAGGCGGCCGCCAAGGAGGTCATCTCCCTGCCGGTGCACCCGTCGCTCAGCCAGGAGGACCTTGACCGGATCGTCGAGGCCGTCAACGCCGTGGCGAAGGCTGGTGCCTAATGACTTTGCGTTACGGACTGATCGGCCTGGGCTCGATGGGTCGCCACCACGCGCGCAACATTCGCGCGCTGGAGGGCGCCGAGCTGGTGGCCGTTGCTGACCCGTATGGGGACAAGTTTGGCGTGGCGGGGGACCTGGAGGTCCTTCCCGACGTCGACGCGCTGATTGACGCCGGCATCGACGCCGCCATGGTGGCCGTGCCCACCGGGCAGCACGCCGAGGTGGCCCTCAAGCTGGCGGAGGCCGGCGTTCACACGATGGTGGAAAAGCCGCTGGGCTCCACGATCGAGGAGGGCAAGGCGATGGTGCAGGCCTTTGAGTCCAAGGGGCTCGTGGGCGCGGTGGGCTACGTGGAACGCTGCAACCCGGCGCTGCTCGAGATGCGCCGCCGGATCGCCGAGGGCCAGCTGGGCAAGGTCTACCAGATCACCACCCGCCGCCAGTCGCCGTTCCCGGCGCGCATCGCGGACGTGGGCGTGGTCAAGGACCTGGCTACCCACGACGTCGACCTCACGGCGTGGGTTGCCGGCTCAAAGTACGCTTCCATCTCGGCTCAGACGGCGCACCGCGCCGAGCGCGAGTACGAGGATCTGGTGACGGCGTCCGGCAAGCTGGAGAACGGCGTGCTGGTTAACCACCTGGTCAACTGGCTCACCCCGTACAAGGAGCGCCAGACCGTGGTGCTGGGCGAGCACGGCGCGCTCGTGGCCGATACCACGATGGGCGACCTGACGTTTTACGAGAACGGCTCGCTGCCGCTCGGCTGGGATCAGATCTCCGCCTTCCGCGGCGTTTCCGAGGGCCAGGTGATCCGCTACGCGTTCGAAAAGCGCGAACCGCTGGCAGTGGAGCACGAGCATTTCCGGGACGCGATTCTGGGCAAGGGCTCGGAGCACGTGACGATGAAGGAGGCGCTGACCACCATGGAAGTGGTGCAGGCGATCCTGGATTCGGCCGCGGCGGACGGGGAGGTCCGGCACTTCTAGGCCACGAAGCAGATAGCTAGGAAGCAAAGGTGGGCGGGAGCTGGAGCTCCCGCCCACGCGTGTTTGCGGCCTCCCCGGGCGCTTTGCGGCTACGGCTCGAGGAGGCGGGCGAGGGTCGCGGCGAAGTGGCTGTAGTTCTCGTCGGCGCGAGCCATGGACTCCCATGTGGCTCGCGCGCCGGAGCTCAGCCTGTCGTATTCTGCGGGTTCCATGTCGATCAGCGAGGACAGGGCGTCGGCCAGGTCGCCGACCGCGGCGTCGCCGGGGATGAGGCGGCCGTTGTTGGCGTGGCGCACGAGCTCGCCGGTTCCTCCCACGTTCGTGGCAATGGCCGGGATGGCGAAGGAGAAGGCCTCCATGATCGAGACGGGCACGCCCTCGGTGGTGGAGTAGTTGACGAAGAAGTCCACGGGCTGGGTGGCGTAGTGCTCGAACAGGTCTGGGTTCGAGATCTGCCCGATGAGGGTGGTGATGTCCGCGATGCCGAGTTCGTTCACGAGCGCGGCGAGTTCGCGGGCGGACGCCTCGCCGGAATCGCCGATGTGGGTCCATCGGAACTCCCCTGGCCGCCTGCGGTGAAGCTCGGCCATGGCGCGCGCGATATCGGGCACGCGCTTGAGCGACGCCAGCGAGGAGCAGGAGAGGAAGCGGACGGGGGCGCCCTTCGCCCGTGTGACCTCGGCGCCCGGTGCGCGGGTCCCGAGGCGCTCGATGGAGAGCTTGTCCGCGGCGAAGGGGGTGTTCGCAAGGATCGAATCGTAGGCGGAGCGCGAGATGGGGTAGACGGCGTCGACGTGCGTGGACAGGTACGGGCGGGCGGGCAGATATCCGAGGATCCCGCGGGAGGGGTAGGCGTCGTAGCTGTGTGCGCGGGAGACGGCGCGGATCTGCCCGGTGAAGTAGTGCTCCTTGAGCAGGCTCGCCACGGCCGCCTGCTTGAAGAGCCAGTAGCCGTAGGTGACCGTGGGGGCCGCAGGGTCGACGCCGGCGTCGTGCAACGCCGCGGCCGTGCGCTCGTAGAAGCCGAGCGCGGTGACGGCGAAGCGGAGGTCGAGCGCCAGGTGCTGCGGCAGGCCGAACCGCGCGATCCTCTCGGTCAAGGAGCGGATCGCGCGCCGGGCGGCGCCCGACACGCGGGGGTCGCCCGGGCGTGCCATGTCGACCAACGTGGCGTTGGCGGGCAGGGCGCGGGTGGTGCCGTCGCTGTGGCTGAGGTCGATCGGCACCACGTAGATCCTGTCGAACGATCGGGCGAGGTGCTCGATCTCGGATTCGAGGAACTGCTCGCCCGGGTTGTACGGAAAGTGGCTGGTGATCAGTACGAGCTGGCTCATGACCTGTCCTCGATTGCGGCGTCGTAGGCGTGGCGGAGGGTGCGCACAAAGGCGTCCATCGATACGCGCGATCGGGCGATTTCCCGGATGTGCGCGCGGTCGTAGCGGGAGGTGGAGTGGACCATGTCGGCCATCGCGGCGACAAGCGCCGGCTCGTCGTCGATGGGGATCACGACGCCGGTGCCCGGCACTGTCTGGAACAATCCGCCAGGTGTTGCCGAGGCGATCGACGGTAAGCCGGTGGCCTGTGCCTCGGAAAACACGGTCCCCCCACTTTCCGTGGCAGATACCAGCACATGGCAGTCGGAGGCGGCCATGAGCGCGGGGACGTCGGCGCGCGCGACTGGCCCGAGGAGGTCCACGCGATCGGAAACGCGCAGGCTCGCGGCGAGGTTCGCGTGTGCCGCGATGAGGTCTGGGCTTCCGCCCGCGATGCGGAGGCGGACGTGCGGCTCCTGCCCGCAGACTTTGGCGAAGGCCCGGATCGTCAGGGCCGTGCGCTTGTTGTCGTCAAGGGACGAAACGTGGACAAAGGTGAACTCGCCGCGCGGTGATTGCGGGATGGCGATGTCAAAGAAAGCCTGATGTGCCGGCGGCGCAACAGAGCTGAATGGCGCGCCGTAAAAGGCGGTGAACTCCTGCGCCATCCCGTTCGACACCGTCCAGCGTGAATGCGCGCGCTGAACGGCGGCGTCGATCGCGCGAAAACGGGCCGTTCCCTTCCGGCGCGTCAGGGAGGAGGGGCGGTGCTCGGTGAGCACGTAGGGGACGTCCCAGATCTTTGCGAGCTCGCGGGCGAGGAGCGCGCCCGGGAAGACCGAGTGGGCGTGGAGAACCTGGGGCTTGCCCCACGTCTGCTCGTACGCCGCGGCGAGGCGCCGCGCGAGAAGGGAGAGCCGTAGCGGCTCCCCGGGGAGGCGCTCGTGGATATTCGTGGGCCAGGCGGTGGCCACGATCCCGGATTGATCGATCGTCAGCGGCGAGGACCGAAGCGCCTTCCAGCTTCGTGGCTCGGCCACGATCACGCCGACTCTGAGGCCGGACGAGCGCAGGCCCGCAACCTGCTCGGCGAAGAAGCTGCCGGTGTGGGGGGACTCGGGCGTCGGATACCATGACGGCACCCAGAGGGCGTGGGACAGGGTCATGGCTCAACACTATCGCGAGTGGCGAGTTTGACATAGCGGGAGGCGGCCAAGGGCAGAGCCACTCGATAGGATAACGCTTATGTGCGCGCATGTTGAGATAGCTGACCCCGGCCAATGGGAGACCGTCGAGGCCGGCAACGGTACGCTACTGTGGCGGACGGCGGTCGGCGGTCAGCGCCCGCAGGGCCTCCCGGCACCGGACCGGATCCTCGACTGGATCCGCGCGCAGCGCGGGAACTGGGCGGCCATCTATATGACGGACGATGCCGCCTACCTCATGACCGATCAGGCGCGCTCGTTCCCGATCCATGTGGCCATGGGCTCGCCGTCCGTGGTGTCGTCCTCCATCGAAGCCCTGCGCGCCCGCGTTTCCTTCGTGCGCAACGACGACGCCGCGCGGGAGTTCCTCCACAGCGGTTACGTGCTCGGCGCCGACACGCTGATCGAGGGCGTCACGTCGCTACCCACGAGCACCGTGGCCGTGTTGCGCGGCTCTTCCATGACCCAGCATCAATACGTCAACTTTTACAGTGAGCATTCGACCGATTCGACCTCCTTCTGGGCGGCCGTGAAGGACGAGCTCCGCGCGGCCTACGCCGATCTGATCGAGCGCGCGGGCGGGCGCCAGCTCCTCATCCCGCTCTCGGGAGGGATCGATTCACGCCTCCAGCTCGCGGTGCTGCGGGAGCTGAAGGCCCCCAACGTTCTGACCTTCACCTACGGCCGGAAAGGGTCAGCCGAGGCGGGCATCTCGCAGCGCTCGGCCGACGTGGCGGGTTTTCCGTGGGTCTTCATCGAGCAGGACGGCCCGCGGGTCAAGCAGGCGTGGAACGACGGCGCCAACGTCGCCTTCCTCCGCGCCGCGTGGGAAGGCAACGCCCTCCCGCACATCCAGGACTGGTACGCGCTCGGCAGGCTGAAGGAACACCCGGACGTGGAGGGCGGAGCCATCGTGCTGCCGGGCCACACCGTGGTCGGAAACCAGCATCACGCCCACCTGCTCGATCCCAACTCCGAGGCGACGAAGGCCGATGTCGCGCGGGCCCTGGCCGAGAACCACCTGGCGTTGCAACGCCGTCCCGGCAGCGCTCTCTCCACCCCCTACACCAGGACCAAGGTGAAGGCCTTCCTCGACCAGTGGTGGGGTGGCGGCGACCCGCAGCGGCGCGCGGACATCATGCACCACTTCAATGTGGACAATCGCCAGGCCAAGTACATCTCCAACTCGGTGCGCGCCTACGAATACTTCGGGTTCGACTGGGCGTTGCCGATGTACGAGCGGACCTTCCACGAGCTGTGGCTGAGCGGGCCGTCGTCGATTTACCATCCGGATCGGGCGGAGTACCGGACGTTCACGGATCGGTGGTTTGCGGACGTGACGGGCGAGACCTTCGGCTATTTCCGCATGGCTCCGGCGCCGCGCATTTCGCGGGGCAGGCAGCAGTTGCTGGCGATCGCGAAGGCGATGCGGGTGGTCGACACGGTCAACTTCCTCAACTCGGTCAAGACTCAGCTCCATCATCCGATGGGCTTCGAGGGCTTCGCGTATGGCCTGTCCGAGCGGGCGCTCGCCGTCAGGCTCCTGCGCGGCCAGACCCTCTTTGGCCTATTCGCCGAACTCTTCCTCGCGAACGCGTGGGTGCCCGGCCAGGATGTCGTCCCGCCGGCGCAGGGGGCCAAGTAGCATGTCGCGTGCGTGGGCATGGGCGTCGAGCGAGCTGTCGCGCCGTCCCGTCATGAAGAACATCCTGGTTCTCCTCACGGGATCGACCCTCGCCCAGATCGTCGCGATTGTCATCTCGATCTTCACCGCGCGCATCTTCACCCCGGAGGACTTCGGGGCGTTCGGCATCTACGGCTCGATCACGGGCGTGCTGGTGACGGTCGCGTCGTTGCGCTACGACATGACGATCGTGTTGCCGGATTCCGACGACGAGGCGCGGGTGATCGGCAAGCTCGCCACCCGGATCAACCTGGCGATATCCATATCCGCGGCGGTTCTCGCCTTCCTCCTGCGCGACGTCGTCTACGACGTGTGGGGAAACGAGATCGTGGCCACCTGGTTGCCCCTTGGCGGCCTCACCGTTTTCCTCCTGGCCCAGGTCAACATCCTGTCCTACTGGCACAACCGCAAGCGCAACTACAACGTCATCTCCATGAACAGGGTGGAACAGACCATCGGCTCGGCCGGCGGCCAGCTCGCCTTTGGCCTGGGCGGCATGGCGTCGATGGCGGGTCTGCTTCTGGGCACCCTCCTTGGCCAGGTCTGGGCCTTCTTCCGGCTCGGCATCAGCGCCCGCGACTTCCGATCCCCGGTGGGCCCGGACGCGCCGTCGATGCGCGCGGTCGCGACGACGTACAAGAAGATGCCACTGCTAAACCTTCCGAACGCACTCATCGATTCGGTGAGGGTCAATGGCATCCAGATGCTGGTCGGCCTGGTCGCGGTGGGCAGCCTCGGCCAGCTGAACCTGGCGTGGCGGACCTTGCAGGTGCCGATCTCGTTGATCAACGGCGCCGTGTCGCAGGTCTTTTACCGGGAGCTTGCGGAGGTCAAGCCCGGAAACATGGTGAGGCTGGTCCGCAAGACTGCCGTGAGGTCGTTCCTCTTCGGCATGCCCCCGTTCATCCTCCTCTACCTCATCTCTCCGTGGCTGTTTACGTTCGTCTTCGGCGCCCAGTGGGACCAGGCGGGCGACTTCGCGCGGGCGCTGACCCCGTGGCTGGCGATGCAGCTCATCACCTCGCCGATCTCCACCGTCTTCGTGGTCACGTCCAAGCAGCACTGGATGCTCATCTTCTCGATAGTATTTTGCGTAGCGCCGCTCACCGTGCTCGCGCTCAATCCTTTCGGCCTGATTGGAACGATCACCGCGATGAGTTGGATCATGGCCGTGCTCTTGGCCTTCATGATCCTCATGGCTGTGTGGGCCTCCCGCGCCTATGACCGCACTGTCATCGAACACGAAGGAGACGAGTGATGAAAGAACTCATCGTGTACCACGCCCCCTACCCGATGGACTGGAACGCGACCACGGCCTCGCGTATCCGGCCCGCACGCATGCTGGAGGCGTTCCGCGAGCGCTACGAGGTCCACGAGATCATCGGCTACCCGGCGGATCGTCGTCGTGCCTTCGCGGAGCTGAAGAAGCGGGTCAAGGCGGGGGACAAGGTAGCCTTCGCCTACTCCGAATCGTCCACGCAGCCCAATCTCCTGGCGACCTCGGTCAAGAAGGGCGTGGACCCGCTCCTTGAGCAACGAATCTTTACCTACCTCAAACGCCACGGCATCCCGCTGGGCCAGTTCTACCGCGACGTGTATTGGATGTTCCCCGACCAGCTCACCACCGTGCCGCCGATCCGCAAGGCGATCATGCGCTGGCTGTACAGGTATGACCTGCGCGTTCTCGACCGAGCCGGGGCTCACCTCTTCGTGCCGAGCGACAAGATGGGCGAGATGCTTCCGGCCTTCGCGGGCCGTTTCAGCGCCCTGCCGTCCGCCACGACCCCGGTGGATTCCTCCTACCCCGCGAACCTGTCGCTGTTCTACGTGGGCGGCATCGGCCCGCACTACCAGATGCATGAGCTGTTCAAGGCGGTCGCGCGCGTGCCGGAGGTGCGCCTGACGGCGTGCTTCCCGGTGGCCGGGTGGGACTCGGTCAAGGACGACTACGAGCAGTACATGGGCGGCAACATCCGGGTAATTCACGCGAGCAACAAGGAACTGCCCCCGTACTACGCCGATTCCTCCGCCGCGCTCCTCTTCGTTCAGCCGAGCGAGTACCGCGATTTCGCGGCTCCGATGAAGTTCTATGAGGCCCTTTCGTTCGGCAAGCCGATCATCACCACCCGCGGCACGCACGCGGGGCGGGAGAGCGAGCGCCTGGGCGTGGGCGTGGCGATCGACTACGACGCCGACGCGCTGACGGCGCTCCTGCACTCCTGGCTCGACAACCCCCAGCTGCTTGAAGACCTGCAGGCTCGCGCCCGCGAGGTGCGCCTAAGCGAACGGTGGTCCGACCGCGTCTCGCAGGTCGCGGCGCAACTGCGCAGGGCGTAGGGGGCTCAGCGACCTACTTCGCCGAGCTCAGTACCTCGACCACACGGTCGGCCGCGTGCCCGTCGCCGTACGGCGTGGCATCCGTGTCGGCAGGCCGAGGGCGTGAGGCCGCCTCAATGAGCGCGTCGCCCGGCTCTACCAGAGTGTTCCAGCCGAGCTGAACCGTCTCCACCCATTCGGTCTCGGTACGAACCGTGGTGCAGGGGGTGCGCAGGAGGAAGGCTTCCTTCTGGAGACCGCCCGAATCGGTGATGACGCCGCGGGCGTGGCGCACCGTGGCGAGCAGCTGGCTGTAAGGCACCGGCGGGTGGGTGACCAGATTGCCCCCGCCCAGGGTGAGGCCGTGCTCCGCGCACTTGGCCACCAGGCGCGGGTGAGCCAGGATCACCACGGTGTGGTCAACCTGTTCGAGCGAGGACAGGACGGCGGCGAGGCGCTCGCGGTCGTCCGTGTTTTCCGCGCGGTGGATGGTGGCGATGGAGAACGTTCCGTTCTCCAGACCTAACTCGGCGGCGATCGGCGAGTAGTCCTCATCGAGCTGGGCCACCTCGGTGAGGAGGACGTCGGTCATGACGTCGCCCACCACCACGGTGCGCTCGGCGAGCCCCTCGTGTGCCAGGTGCTCGGCGGCCACCTGGGTGGGAGCAAGCAGGATGTCAGCGGCGTGGTCGGTGAGCACACGGTTATGTTCCTCGGGCATGAGCCTGTTAAAGGAGCGCAGGCCGGCCTCGAGGTGGGCGATGGGGAAGTGGAGCTTGACGGCGGAGACGGCGGCGGCGAGCGTGGAATTCGTATCCCCGTAGACGAGCACCCAGTCGGGCTTATACTCCATGAGCACGCCGTCAAGCTTTTCTAGCATCCTGCCGGTCTGCTGGCCATGGGTGCCCGAGCCGACGCCGAGGTGGACTTCGGGGGCCGGGATGCCGAGCTCCTCGAAGAACACGTCCGAGAGCATCGGGTCGTAGTGTTGGCCGGTGTGGACGATGATGTGCTCGACTCCAGCGCGCTCACAGGCATGGGCGATGGGGGCAAGCTTCACGAATTGGGGTCGTGCGCCTACGACGCTTAAGATCTTCATGTTCACATGATAGGCCATCGGCAGGAGGTACGTTGTTTCTAAGTGCGTGGGTGCACGCCATTCCAGCGTTTAGCCTCCTATTGTTGGTCCTGGTCATCCCGGGATTTGTCAACCTCCTCTTCCTTCGGATATCCCCGCGATGGTCGCTTCTGCTCAGCCCCGCCTGGTCGCTGGCCATCTATGGCGTGAGCGGCGTGATCTTCGGCGCGCTCGAGCTGCCGTGGAACCTATGGAGCGTCATCGCCTTCACGGTGGGCACCTGGGTCTTCTCCGCCCTCCTGGGCGCCGTCGTCGTCGGCAAGGGTACGACAGATCCTCGACACCCGGATCCGTGGTCGCGATCGTCCTACCTGCTGCTCGCCACCGGTGCGCTCATCGCGTTCCTCGCGCTCGTGCTCCCCGTGCTGGCGCAGGTCGCACCGGACACGCTCAACCCAAACTCGGACCCCATGTACCACTACAACGGTGCTCGCGCGGTCGAGATGAACGAGAACGCCTCGATGCTCGGCGGGATGGCGGGTCTGTACGGGATCCTGGTCAAGTCGATCACCTACCCGCCGGCATGGGCCGCTGTGGTCGCCCTCGCCTCAACGGGCTCCGGGGTGGTGGTGGCGAGCCACACGTTGGCCTACGTACTCGTTCCCCTGCTGTGGGTGGTTGGCCTCGCCTTGCTCGGCCGCGTGCTGTTCGAGCGTCGCCCCGCCGTTGCCGCACTGGTGGCACCCGCGTCTCTCCTCTTCCCCGTCTTTCCAGGTTATCTGACGATCTCCACCGGCTTTTGGCCGAACTCCCTCGCCCTGTCGATCCTCCCGACAGTCATGGCTTTCGGTGTCGTCGCCATGAGAAAGGTGAGGCTCAGTGATCACAGGATCCGCGTGGGCCTGAGGCTCGCCCTCATCCTGCTCACCGCTATCGCAGGTGCCTCGTTTGCGCACCCCAGCATCCTATTCACCCTGCTGTGGATCGGGGTCCCGTCCGCCTTCGTGTGGGTGGTGGGCGTGGTGGTCCGCAGAATCCGCCACAACGCGGACCACAAGGTCACGGCTCTCATCGCCGCGGGCCTCATCCTTTCCGCTCTGGTCGCCCTCCTCTTCTTCCTGCATCCGCGCGTGCAGCAGTACATGTCGCGCCCGTTCACTCGCGATTTCACCGACGTCCCGCGCCGCCTCATCACATCGATCATCCTCAGTTCTTCGGGCACAAACCTGGTGCTTAACCTTGGGCTCGCCGCGCTCATTTTGATTGCACTCGCGTGGGGCGCCTCACGAGCCGTACGCGCGGGCCAGGGGTGGATGCTGGCCGCGTGGGGGGCACAGTGGCTGGCCATCCTCGGATCGCTGCTGCCTATCGGCTTTTTCACGCGGGTGGCGGGGATCTGGTACCACGACACGTACCGGCTCCTTGCGGTCCAGACCATTATCGCCTCGCTCCTCATTGCGCTGGCGATGCACCACCTCTTCGAGCTGCTTGGCAACCGCTTCGCGCCCCTGCGCAAGCCGAGCGCGTGGGGCGCCTACATCGGGGGAGCCGCCGTGGTGATCTTCGCCGGATCGTTGGTCTTGCGCGTGCCCTCGATCTACAGCGAATTGGGTACGGCGTTCGGTAAGACCCAAGCTATTCAGAGCCAGGAAGAGCTGGATCTTATCAAGTCCCTCGATGACTACGTTCCGCCGGGCGCACCCATTCTGGGTGACCCGACCACGGGAATCGTCTACGCGCCTGCCTTCGGCGACGTCGCCTCCGTCTGGAGCCAGATTAACATTCGAGACCTTGACATCGACGGCAACTACCTCGCCCGTTCCTTTAACCAGATACACACCTCGAAGCGCGTGTGCGAGGTCTTGAATTACTACGGCATCCGCTATTTCTACGAGGACGCGCCGATCACCTTCAAAGGTGTGGACCGCAGGGAGATCATGCCCGGGTTCTACGACGTCGACACGAGCGGCTTCACGCTTCTCGCCCAGGTTGGCGATGCCAAGCTGTGGGAAATTGACGCGTGCCAGTACGAGGTTCCCTCCCTCCAGCGGTGGAACCTCTATACCCGAAGCCGGTCGTATCTGAAGACTCTCACGGGTAATATCCCAGATAATCTCCCACTTCAGTTGCGCAATGGTATCCACTTTGTGGGGCCGGACATCTACTAGGAATGGAGGCACGAATGAAGTGTGTCATCGTTTCCCGCATCTACGTGCCTGAGCCGGCCGCCGCGAGCTTCCGCCTGCGTGCCCTTGCCCGCGCGATCGCCGAGGATGGCGGCAAGACCCTCGTCATCACCAGCGATATCCCGAATGGCCTGGCTGAGGCGGGCAACGAGCCGGGGATCCGGGTCAGCCGGCGCCGCGTGCTCCGTGACTCGGAGGGGTATGTGCGCGGCTACCTGCCCTACATGAGCTTTGACCTGCCGGCCTTCGTGCGCCTGCTCGCCGTGCCGCGCCCCGACGTCGTGATCTGCGAGCCGCCGCCCACCACCGGTTTCTTCACGCGGATCGCCTGCACGATCCGTCGCATCCCCTATGTCTACTACGTGCCGGACATCTGGGCGGACGCGGCACAGACCTCCGCGCCCGCGCCGGTGGTCAAGGTGTTGCGCTGGGTGGAGAACTGGGCTATCGGGGGAGCGGCGCATGTCGTCACCGTCTCCGACGCGGTGGCCGCCCGCCTCGGCGAGCTCGGCCACACGCACGTGACTGTGGCCACCAACGGGATTGACACCGACGTGTTCACGATGGAAGGCCCCACGCCTGCCGACGCCGAGGGGCCGTACTTTGTGTACGCGGGGACGGCCTCTGAGTGGCAGGGGGCGGAAATCTTCGCCCAGGCCATGCGCAAGGTTCACGCCCAGCGCCCGGATGCGAAGCTCGTGTACCTCGGCCAAGGCAGTTCGGCCGAGGCGATCGACGCGATCGCGCGCGAGCTACCCACGGGTGTCATCACCCAGCTGGGCCGGGTGGATGCGCAGGAGGCGGCCGCCTGGCAGCGCGGTGCGGTCAGCGCGCTGGTGTCGATCAAGCCGGGACTCGGCTACGACTTCGCAATGCCGACCAAGGTCTACTCGGCCCTGGCGGTGGGCACCCCCGTTGTCTACTGTGGCCCTGGCCCGTTGCGCGAGCCGATCGTCAGCGAGCGCCTGGGGGCGGTGGTTGCCTACGACGTCGATGAGGTCGCCTCGGCCATGCTGGCCGTGCTTGAGAAGCCTCGGGGCGATGAGGATCGCCGGCGCCGAAGGGCGTGGGTGGTCGAGTCCCACTCGCTGCGGCAGACGGGCCGCACGGCCCTGGAGGGCGTCAAGCGGGCTCTGAGCCCCCGAGCAACTCGCCAATAATCGAGTCGATCGTACGCGACTCGTTCTCGAAGGAGAGCTCGCGCGCGCAGGCTGTCGAGGCCCGCTTCCACTGCTCCACCTGCTCTCGCGTCAGGCTCTGGATGGCATTCACGATCGTGTCGTGCTCGAAGTCCTCGGTCACCAGGCCGAGCCCGTAGCGTTCCACGAGCCGCGCCATCTCCACGGTGGGCCCGACGGCCACGGCGAGCCGAGCCTGGATGAAGTCGAAGATCTTGTTGGGCAACGTCAGGCGGGCGTTTGTGTTGAACGGTGGGATCCAGAAGATGCCCACGTCGTAGGCGTTGAGCGTGGCGGGCAGCTCGTCCGGCTTGACCGGGCCGTGGAAGGTGATGCGCGGGTTATCGCCGGCGATCTCCTTAAGCTTGCGCAGGTAGGCGCCGCCGTCGTTCGCCGGGATGAGGTAGAGATCAAGCGTGACCTTATCGCCCGCGTCCACGGCCCCGGCGATCATCGCCTCGATGTTGCGCCCGAACACGGCGCCGCCGGAGTGGACCAGCCGGATGACCCCGTCCTCGCGCATGGGGCTGGGCTCGAGGTCAGCGAACGGTGCCATGTTGCGCACGAGCCTGGGAGCAACCCCGTAGCGCTCGCGGTAGAGCGAGGCGATCTCCTCACCCACCGTGGACTGGGCGGCGGTCTGCGGAAGATATGTCTTGCAAGCGTAGTCCATGAACGGCGCCACGAGCAGGCGCCAGGAGGTGACGTGCGTACGCTCCTCGGGCGCCCACTCGTGCAGGTCGGCCCATACGGGTGCCTGCCCGCGCACGGCGAACGCGAGCGGGAGGGCCCGGGCGTCGTTGGCGATCACCAGGTCAAAGGTGCGATCCCCGATGAGCGCGAGGGCCGCACGGGTGCCGGGTGCATCCAACTCCACGGACTTGTGCATGCGCAGTGCGAGCTTGAGCACGCCGAGCGGGGTCTGCGGCAGAGAGACGGCCTTGTCCGGCAGCTGAAGATGCTCATCCGAACCCGCGGGCTTGGGGCCGTAACCCACAGTGGTCACGTGGCCGTGCTTAGCCACCACAGAAATCTCCCGGAGCACGCGTGCGTCCGAGGCGATTTTGGAAAAAGAGATGACGAGGATCCGTGGAGTCATGGGTTAAGCATAGCGCGGGGCTCCGCTAGTCTTGACCCGAAGGAGGAACCGCGTGGGCATGATCATCGACTGGCTGGACTTCGGCGCCTACGCCGCCGGCATCGCCGCCGCCTGCTATCTTCCCGGCTTCGTTACCGCACGCGCCGGGGGCGCCTCGCGCGCCGTCGCGCTCGTCCTTGCCCCCGCGCTCAGCTTCGCTGCCGTGGGGCTCGGAGGAATCGCGGCGCATGCTGCCGGCATCCGCTGGGGGTGGCCCGTCTTCCTGGGCGCCGCCGCGTTCCTCGCCGGTGTCTGCGCGCTCGGCCGGCGCGGCATGGCGCCCGTCAACGCCGCGTGGGAGTCCCTGAGGGACCGGGCCGTGGATCGCCCGCGCCGCCTGGCCCTCGTCCTCGCTGCCCTTTTCCTCATCGCCCCCATCCTGGCGCTCATCGACCCGAACGTCCCCAGCTCACAGGCCGACCCCATGTTCCACTACAACGGGGTGAACGCGATCGTCCACACGGGCGACGCCTCCGCCCTGTCCGCGATGGGCTGGAACTACGGCGTGAGTGCCGCGCCCGCCACCTACCCCGTGGTCTGGCACGCGCTCCTCGCCCTCTTCGGCAACTCCCACATCCTGCTTGCCTCGCATGCCTTCGCCTACGTCGTGATTCCGATCGTCTGGCTTGTGGGCATGGATGCCTTCGTGCGCGCCGCACTCCCCGGCCGCCCGCGCGCTGGGGTGGCCGCACCGATCGTCGGGGCGATCCTGCCCTACTTCCCGAACTTCATGACAGTCGCGCGCGGCTTTTGGCCCAACGCCATCGCCGTGGCCGTCATCCCCGCCATCTACGCCGTGGGGATCCTTGCCGTGCGTTCCCTGCCGATGCGGGCCCGCGACGCCGTTGCCCCGGTCACGCTGATTGTCGTTGCCGGCGTCGGGATGGGGCTCGCCCACCCGGGCGCCGTGTTCGCCGCCCTGTGGCCGCTCGTCCCCATCGCGGGCGCGCTCATCGTGGTGGGTACAGTACGCGGGATGCGGGAGCGCTCGCGGATCTGGGCGGTGCTCGCGGTGCTCAGCGCCGCCGTTCTCCTGGTGGGCGGACTGCTCAGCCTCCACCCGCGCGTGCAACTCTTCCTCGCCCGCCCGCACCCGCGCTCCTGGAACACAGCCGAACGCCTTAATACCTTGCGTGAGCAGCTCGCGGACGTGCCCGTGGCGCTGGTCGTGGCCGGCGTGATCGGCGTCGTTATTGCGGTAGCGGCCGTGGTGTTCGTGGCGCGATCGGCGTGGCGGGTGAGCGAGGGGCGCTGGCTCTTGGTGGCGTGGCTGGCGCAGTGGCTCATCGTGTTCGGCGCCTACGTGGACGGTAATGTGTTCTCGGACATCGCCGGCATCTGGTACCACGACCCGAAGCGGGCCATGGCCATCCAGACGATCTTCACGGCCCCGCTCATTGCCCTCGCACTCGAGCAGTGGGTGCGAGGCTGGAGGTTTGGCGTCGTCGTGCTCGCCTCCTTCCTGATTGGTGGCGGTCTGAGGGCTAGCCTCTATGCCGATGCCCGTCCGCCGATCGGTCACGATAAGATCATCGACTCGCGCGCCGAGATCGAGCTACTGTCCTCGCTCGACAAGCTCGTGCCCCCGGACTCGGTCATCCTGGGCGACCCAACTACCGGCATCGGTTACGGACCGGCGTACTCGCGGATCGGCGTCGTCTTCCCGCAGGTCAACTACCGCGCGAAAGATCCCGACGCCGACTACCTGCGCCAGAACTTTGCCAGCCTCGACCCGAAGGTGTGCGAGATCCTGCACACCTACGGAATCGGGTACTACTACTCCGATGCCCCGCTCCTCTTCCAGAAGAAGGACCGGGCGCAGACCTGGCCAGGACTCTACGGCGCCACAAACGGACTGGAAGAAATCGCCAGCACAGGCGGGGGAACCCTGTGGAAGATTACCGGGTGTGGACCGATCCAGCCCACGAACTGGTGGGCGAATCCTCATCGCCTGGCGGCTGCGCATCCGGCGACCACCGATTAGCGCCGAATCCCCCGGAAGGCGACGGCTTTAATGCTAGTGTTGATCGGGCAATGTGGCGGCACATGCCCGCGGAAATGACGTGAGGAATCGTGTGATGAAAGAACTGATGGTCTACCACGCTCCCTACCCGATGGACTGGAACGCCTCAAGCGCTTCGCGCGTCCGGCCCGCCCGCATGCTTCAGGCGTTCCGCGAGAACTACGACGTCCATGAGATTGTCGGCAACCCCAACGAGCGCCGGCGCGCTTTTTCCGAGCTGAAGAAACGGGTGAGGGCGGGCCAGAAGGTGGCCTTCGCATACTCCGAGTCCTCCACGTCCCCCAACTGCCTGGCCACGTCGGTCAAGAAGGGAGTCGATCCCCTGATCGAGCCGCGCATCTTCGCCTACTTCAAGCGCCACGGTATCCCCTTCGGCCAGTTCTACCGTGACGTGTACTGGATGTTCCCCGACCAGCTCACCACGGTGGCGCCGCTACGAAAGTTCATCATGCGGATCCTGTACCGTTTCGACCTGGCGCTCATGGACAAGACGGGCGCCCACCTGTTTGTCCCGACCGCGAAGATGGGGACGCTGTTGCCTGCGTTTTCCGGGCGGTGTACGCCGCTTCCCCCGGGACGACGCCGGTCGACTCCGCCCATCCCGACCAGCTGTCTCTGTTCTACGTGGGGGGAATCGGCCCGCATTACCGGATGGAGGAGCTGTTCAAGGCGGTCAAACGGGTGCCCGAGGTGCGGCTGACGGCGTGCTTCCCGAAGGCCGGATGGGACTCGGTCAAGGCAGACTACTGGCAATACATGGGCGACAACATCCGGATCGTTCATGCCTCCAACAAAGAGATGCCAGCCTTCTACGATGAGACCTCGGCGGCGCTACTGTTCGTTGAGCCGAGCGAATACCGGGAGTTCGCTGCGCCGATGAAGTTCTATGAGGCGCTGTCCTTCGGCAAGCCCGTTATCACCACGAAGCACACGCACGCGGGCCGCGAGTGCGAACGTCTGGGTGTGGGCGTGGCTCTTGACTACGACGCCGATGCGCTAGAGGCGCTGCTACGCTCCTGGCTCGCCCACCCCGACCAGCTTGCCGCTCTGCAGGCCCGCGCCCGCGAGGTGCGCAATACCGAGCGGTGGCTGGATCGCACGTCCGAGGTCGCCAGGGTCCTGCGCTGAGCGCCGGCGTTCGCGCTGGCCAATTAGCGCATCTCACTTGCCAGCGATGCGCAGATAGCGGCGCCACCTGGCCAGGTGCAGTAGTCTTATATCAGCCAAATAAGGAGTGAATTATGCGTATTGCTGTTATCGCGATGGGCAAGATCGGCCTGCCGCTCGCCGTCCAGTTCGCCGACATGGGCCACGAGGTCATTGGTGTGGACGTGAACGAGGAGACCGTGCGCCTCATCAACGAGGCCACCGAGCCGTTCCCGGGCGAGGCCCACCTGCAGGAGAAGCTCTCCGAGCTGGTTCCGGCCGGCAAGCTCCGCGCAACCACCAACTACGCCGAGGCGATCCCGGATGCTGAGGCAATCGTGCTGGTGGTGCCACTCTTCGTCAACGATGCCACGTGGGAGCCGGACTTCGGCTGGATGGACGCGGCCACGAAGTCCCTGGCTGAGCACCTCACCCCGAACACCCTTATTTCGTACGAGACCACCCTGCCGGTCGGTACCACGCGTGGCCGCTGGAAGCCCATGATCGAAGAGATCTCGGGCCTGACCGAGGGCAAGGATTTCCACCTCGTCTTCTCCCCGGAGCGCGTGCTCACCGGCCGCGTGTTCGAAGACCTGCGCCGCTACCCGAAGCTGGTGGGTGGCCTGAGCGAGGCCGGCACCAAGGCGGCGATCGAGTTCTACGAGTCCGTGCTCACCTTCGACGACCGCCCGGACCTGCCGCGCGAGAACGGCGTGTGGGACATGGGCTCGGCCGAGGCCGCCGAGATGGCCAAGCTGGCCGAGACCACCTACCGCGACGTCAACATCGGCCTGGCTAACCAGTTCGCCGTCTACGCCGACTCGGTGGGCATCGACGTCCAGCGGGTGATCGACGCCTGTAACTCCCAGCCCTACTCTCACATCCACCGCCCGGGCATCGCGGTGGGCGGGCACTGCATCCCGGTCTACCCGCGCCTGTACCTGTCCACGGACCCGGACGCGTCGATCGTGCGCACGGCTCGCCAGTACAACGCTGGCATGCCCGAATACGTGGTGGGCCGAGTCGAGTCCCTGCTCGGCGACCTCAAGGGCCAGAAGGTGGCCGTACTCGGCGCCTCCTACCGAGGTGGCGTGAAGGAGACGGCGTTCTCCGGCATCTTCGCCACCGTCGACGCGCTGCGCGAGCGCGGCGCCGAGGTCACGGTCCACGACCCGATGTTCACCGACGAGGAGCTTGCCACGTTCGGCTGGGACGCCTACCACCTGGGCGAGGAGGTGGCCGCCGTCGTCGTGCAGGCCGACCACGCCCAGTACAAGAGCGTGACTCCTGCCGACTTCCCGGGCATCAAGGTACTCTTCGATGGCCGCCGCGTGACCGACCCGGCCCTGTGGGTGGGAACCCCGCGCCTGGTGATCGGCGACGCGAACTAGACCGCATAAGCCCGAGGGGCGCCACGCGCGCCCCTCGGGCTTCCCTATAGAGATCCAAGGAACATAACCACGTGACGATTCTTGAGGAAGTGCGAAGCTCAAAGGAGCTGCTTCGCAATCTCACGCTGCGCGAGATCAAGGGCAAGTACAAGCGCACGGCCCTGGGGCAACTGTGGTCGCTCGCCAACCCGATCGCCCTGATGATCGTCTACAGCTTCGTCTTCGCAATCGTCATCCGAGTCAACGTGCCGCCAGGGTCGCCCTCGGGGCTGGACCTGTTCGTCATCTGGCTCCTGTGCGGGCTGCTTCCCTGGACGTTCTTCTCCAACGTGGTTAACGGCGCGATGGACGCCGTGACGGGGAACGAAAACCTCATCAAGAAGGTCTACTTCCCCCGCTGGGTGCTGGTGGTGTCCAACACCTCCGCGGCCCTCTACCAGCATGCCCTCGAGCTGGCGATCCTGGCGATCGCGATCCTCATCCTCGGCTCGAACATCCTCATCTACATCCCGATCGTGGCAGTGACCACGCTCATGTTGGCTTTCTTCGCCACCGGCCTTGGCTTCTTCGCGGCGATAGCGAACGTGTACTTCCGCGACGTGCAACACTTCATGGGGATCCTCTTCCAGCTCGGCTTCTACGCCAGCCCGATCGTCTACCCGGTCACGTACGTGCGCGACGTTTCGGATTCGGTGGGCCCGATCATCGGCCCGATCTCGATCATCGATATCTACAACCTTAACCCGTTCGTGCACTTCGCTGCGATCTTCCGCAACCTGCTCTACGACGGGCGCTGGCCCGACTGGCCGGTGTTCGGCATCATGGCGCTGGCCAGCGCGGTGGTGTTCGTCTGGGGCTGGCACGCGTTTACCAAGCGCCAGGATTACCTTGCGGAGGTGCTGTGAACGCTGTCGAGGTCCGGGACGTCACGAAGTCCTTCAAGATTTACTCCGAGCGCAACAACACGCTCAAGTCCGCCATCATGCGCGGGCGTCGCTCCGTCCACCAGGACTTCCAGGCACTCAAGGGTGTCTCGCTTGACGTGCCGCAGGGTTCCACGTTCGCGCTGGTGGGCGACAACGGTTCGGGCAAGTCCACCTTGCTCAAGTGCATCGCGAAGATCCTCGTGCCCAACTCGGGCACCATCACCCGCAACGGCAAGATCGCGGCCATGCTCGAGGTCGGTTCCGGCTTCCACCCCGAGCTGTCGGGCCGCGACAACATCTACCTCAACGGCTCTATCCTGGGTATGTCCCGCGCCGACATCGACGCCCGCCTGGATGAGATCATCGCCTTCTCCGGCGTGGAGGCCTTCATTGACCAGCCGGTCAAAAACTACTCCTCTGGTATGTACGTGCGCCTGGGCTTCTCCGTGGCAATCCACACCGAGCCGGACATCCTGCTAGTGGACGAGATCCTCGCCGTCGGGGATGCGGCCTTCCAGGAGAAGTGCACCAAGAAGTTCGTGGACTTGAAGAATGAGGGCCGCACGGTCGTCGTCGTCTCCCACTCCGTTCCGCAGCTGAAGCAAATGGCGGATCACGCCGCGTGGCTCAAGGAGGGCGTGCTGCAAAAGGTGGGCCCGGCCGAGGACGTGCTGGACGACTACGCCGACTCCACCCGCTTCTTCACCGGCATTGACGATGCGGGGCGCGTGCGCTGGGGAAGCGGCGAGGCGCGCGTGGACCAGGTGGAGGTGCTGCGCGAGGACGGCAGCCCGGTGATGGGTTCGGTGCGCACGGGCGAAGAGCTCATCTTCCGCCTGCACTACACCGCCCACGAGCGCATCGAGCGGCCCGTCTTCGGCTTTTCCCTGTCCTCCAACGACGGCACCTACCTGTGGGGCAACAACACCCGCGACCAGCACTTTGGCATCGACTTCATCGAGGGTCCGGGCACGATCGACCTGCGAGTGCCGAACCTGGTGCTCCAGCCGGGCCTGTACACGATCGACGGTTCGGTGGTGAACACGACTACCGAGCATGTCTACGACTACGTACGCGAGGCGAACGGGATCGCGGTGCGCAACGGCGTGCCCTTCGAGTCGGGTGGGTATGTGATTTTGGATGGGCGCTGGTCGATGCCCGGCCGCGACGAGCAGGACCACTGGGGACGCCCCGGCAAGCCACACTTGGAGGCATGATGCGGATCGCGATCGTCACCCTTGACACCTTCGGCCAGAAGATGGCCGGCCCCGCCATCCGCGTGTGGGAAATGGCGGGTTTGCTGAGCTCCGAGCATGAGGTGGAGGTCTTCACCTTCGGTGCGGTCGAGCGCGAGGGGGAGGGCTTTCGGCTGCGCCGCACGCGCGTGGAGGACTTCCGCGGTGAGCTTGGGCAACCGGACGTGGTCATCATCCAGGGATACCTGGTGCGCACCTTCCCGTGGCTGGCTACCTCCGCCTTCAAGCTGGTGGTGGACCTGTACGATCCGTTCCACATCGAGTCCCTTCAGGTGGAGCGCTTCCACCCGATGGATGAGCGCCAGCGCGCCATCGACCACGCGCTCGGCGAGCTGAACGCACAGGTGCGCGGCGGGGACTTCTTCCTGTGCGCCTCGAACAAGCAACGCGACTTGTGGCTGGGCCACCTCGCCGCGCTGGGCCGCATCAACCCCCTTACCTACGATGATGATCCGCAGCTGCGCCACCTCATCGACGTCGCTTCCTTCGGAATCTCCTCCACACCGCCGGTGCGGACACGGGCGGCGGCACGCGGGGTGATCGACGGGATCGGCGCGGATGACCGGGTGATCGTGTGGGGCGGCGGGGTCTACAACTGGTTCGACCCGCTAACCGTGATCCGCGCGGTGGACGCCGTGCGCGCCGACGTGCCGAACGTCCGTCTGTTGTTCATGGGCGCCAAGCATCCCAACCCCGATGTGCCCGAGATGCAAATGCTGCGCAACGCCCGCGAGCTCGCCGACCGGTTGGGCCTGACCGACACTCACGTCTTCTTCAACGAGGAGTGGGTGGAGTACGCCGACCGGCACAACTACCTTCTCGACGCCGACCTGGCCGTCTCCGCCCACCTTCCGGGCCTGGAAACCGACTTCTCCTTCCGCACTCGCATGCTCGACTACCTGTGGGCCGGGCTGCCGATCGTGACCAGCGAGGGCGACTTCTTCGCCGAGCTCGTGGCCGAGCGCGGGCTCGGGCGCGCGGTGCCCACGCAGGACGCGGACGCGATGGCCCGGGCCTTCCGGGAGTTCCTCACCGACGACGCCGAACGCGCGGCCTGCGCCCGAAACGTCGCGGAGGTGGCGGTGGACTTCACATGGGAGAGGACCCTGGCGGCACTCGCGGCCTACTGCCGCGACCCGTGGGAGGCTGCCGACCGGCCGCTCGGCCGGCGCGGGCAGGGGGAGCAGGGCCAGGGCCCTGGGCGCGGGTACCGGGTGTTGGCGCGCAAGGCGGTGCGCTCGGTGCGCGAGCGCGGCCTGCGTGCCACGGCCGCGCAGGTGCGGCGATACCTCACGCGCAACTAAGTATGCGGTCCAGCGCGGTTAGCCCCAGACGTTGACGTAGGGGTCCTGCCCGATCCACGGCTCCCACTGGGCCATCCAGCCAGCCTCCTTGTCTGTCAGCACGTGCGTGCGCGTGGTGGATTCGCGGTGGATGAGCGAGACCGCGTTGTCCTGGAGGTTGGTCAGGCCGCAGGCGTGGAGCTTGAGGCAGAAGTCGACGTCGTTGTAGTTGAGCGGCAGCTCCTCGGTAAGCCCTCCCACGGCGTGAAAATTCTCCCGCGAGACGAGCAGGCAGGCGCCCGTGACGGCGAGGAAGTGGGCGAGGCCGCTGGCCACGGGGTCGGCGATGTCTTCCGGGCGCAGGCCCATATAGAGGTGGTTGGGTTCGAGGTTGCGCGGGCTGACCACGATCCCGGCGTGCTGGATTGTACCGCCCGGGAACATGAGGCGGGCGCCCACGGCCCCCACATCGCCAAGGGTGGCCAGGCCGAGCAGGGAGTCGAGCCAGCCGGGGGAGGTCGCCTCCACGTCGTCGTTGAGGAGCAGGAGGTGGGTGCCGCTCGCAGCGGCGGCGCCGGCGTTGATGGAAGCGGAGAAGTTGAACTGGCCCGCCACGCGTACCACCTGCACGCCGAAGTCGGCGGCCTGATCGAGCACCGTCTCGGGCATGCGCGGGCCGGCCACCACGATGATCTCTTTGACCTCAGTTGTCTCGCTTAGCGAACGCAGGCAGCGCAGGAGCGCGGGCTCGATTCCCTCGGGCGTGGTGATCGGGGTGCCGATCGAGGGGATGATGACCGAGACGGAAGCCTGGTCGGTGGGCCCACCCAGGGCGAGGCGGGCGCCGGCGGGGGTGGCACGCTCGGAGGCGCGCACGTAGGCCAGGGCCTCGAGCACGGCGGCGCGGGCGGCCCAGCTGAAAGGCGCGGGCCCCACGCCGGGCGCAAAGACGGCGTCGGTGGCGCTGGTGGCGGGGGCGTCCCAGGAGTCGAGGAAGACGGGGATGTGCTCCAGACCGTCGTCGATGGCGGCGAGTCGCAGCTGGTACCACCACTCGGCGGGATCCACCAGGGCGGCGAGCGTGGCGCGAAGGAGGCCGGCGCGGACCACGATCGAGTCGCCAGCGGAGGCCGCCGCCCACAGCGCGTACCTCTCGGCGCGCGGGCGGGTGAGCGGGTGACCGGCGGCTAGAGTGTCGCCGTAGAACGCGCTCGCCGGGCGCCCGGGGGAGCGAGCCAGCCACACGCTGAGCGCCTCGATGGCGCCCGTGGCGGGGGAGACGCCGGCGGGCAGGAGCCAGACCAGCTCATCCTCGGGGAAGGTCACGTCCTTGGGGCGCGGGGCGCCGTGCTCGCCCGCCTCCGCGCGCACCAGCTCCCACCCGGCCGGCAGCGAGGCAGCCCAGGCGGGGATATCGGTGCTGGCTGGCCCGGCGTGGAGCGCGAGCACCTTCATCGGCGCGCCAGCTTCTTCAGGCCGTGGTAGGCGGCGTAGGGTACTTTCGCCATCGGCTCGGGTAGCTTATCCACGATCGGCTTGACCACCTCGACCGCGGACTTCGGGATGTGCAGCTTCTTCATCTCCAGCTCGGCCACGCGCTGCGTGAGGGCCGCGATCGTGGCGTCGCGCTCGCGGATGTCGGCGTAGGCGCGGGCGAGCTTGGCCTCAAGCTCGGCGTCGATGAGCGCGGAGCTGGCCGCGCGCACCTCGTCTGCCTCCTCGGCCAGGGCCTGGCGCAGCAGGGAATCGTTGTCATCACTCATGGGCACCATCCTACGGTCCGCGCGGGCTGTTAGCATCGGAGCATGAAGATCCTACAGGTCACCGCCCACTACCCGCCCGACTTCGTCTCGGGCGGCGCTCTTGTCCCGCATCGCTTCGCCACTGAGCTGACGAGGCGCGGGCATGAGCTGAGCGTCTTCGCTGGGCGCCTGGGAGCCGAGCCAGGCGAGGTGATCGACGAACGGCAGGGCGAGGTGGCCGTGCGGTGGGTGGGTAACTCCAACGCGCTGGCCTGGTTCGACGCGAAGAACGTGGACAACCGGGCGATGTACGCTCCCTTCGAGGAGTTCCTCGAGCGCCAGCGCCCGGACGTGGTCCACTTCCACTCGATCCAAACGATCGGTGCGGGCGCGCTGAAGATCGCCCACGATCACGGGTGCGCCGTGGTGGTGACCATGCACGATTTTTGGTGGACGTGCGCGCGGCAGTTCCTCGTGGACCGTTCGGGGGAGCCGTGTATCCCGGTGGTGTCGGCGGGGGATTGCCAGTGCGCGGCCGGCCGCACGCACCTAGAGGAGCGTAACGCCTGGCTCGCCCAGCAGCTACGCTTAGCCGACCTCGTCCTCTTCCCCTCGCGCTCGGCGCGCGACCTCATGGTAGCCAACGGAGTGCCGATCGAACGTACGGGCGTCAACGAGAACGGGGTGGACGCCGTCGCGGGAGAGGCCCGGGAGCCGTTCGCGCGGCCCGTGCGGTTCATGTACACCGGCGGGGACGCCGCCATGAAGGGGTACGAGGTGCTGAGGGAGGCCTGCGCGGGGGCCCGCGTGCCGGAGGGCACCGTGCTCGACCTCTACAACACGCCCGCCGACGGCTTCCCTGAGTGGGCGACCAGCCGGCCCGCCTACGGGCGCGAGGACCTGCCGCGTGTCTTCGCCGAACACGACGTGCTCATCCTGCCCTCGGTCATGCGCGAGTCGCACTCGATCGTCACGCGCGAGGCGCTGAAGGCCGGCATGGCCGTGATCGCCACCGACTCCTTCGGCCCCGAGGAAGCGATCGCGGACGAGGAGAACGGCCGCCTGGTCGCCTCCGGATCGGCTGCCGACCTGCGCGCCGCGCTCGAGGAGTTGGCCGACCCGGCTGTGGCCAGCGCGCTCGCGGGCCGCGGTTCGGCATCCCCGATCCGCACGGTTGACGAGCAGATCGACGAGGTGGAGGGCTACTACGCCCGCCTCCTCGCCCGCCCTACGCCCGATCTCCTGGCCGAGCCGGACGATGCCATCCTGCGCGCCGGCGTGGCGGCCGCAATCCGTGACGTGGTATTCGTGATCGGTATCCAGGGCGCGATGGCCCGCTACCGGGCCCACCTACCCGCCGAGGCCCTCGCCCTACGTGGCATCCGCGCCCGGGTGATGCACTACCGCGACCCGGCGCTCGAAGCGGGCGCGCTTGCCGCCGACGCGGTGGTCCTCTACCGGGTGCCCGCCACCTCGCAGATCCTCGAGCTGATCGAGCACATTCGAGCCGCAGAGCGGCCGATCCCCATCCTGGGAGATGTGGACGACCTCATCTTCGATCCCGGCATCGTGGCCGGCCTCGACAACCTTGCCAGCCTGGATGACGCGGAGCGCGAACTGTGGATCCGCGGCATCCACCGTTACCGCACCACGCTCGACCACTGCGACTACTTCGTCGGCTCCACCCACACCGTCTCGGCCGAGGGGGAGCGCCTGCTCAGCGTGCCCGCCCATCGATTCTCCAACGGCATCGGCCACCTGCTCGGCGTCGTCTCGGAAGAAGCATGCCGTCGCGAGCGCACCCCCGGCCGCCTGCGCATCGGCTTCTTCTCCGGCACGAAGACTCACGACGCCGACTGGGCCTCCGTCGAGGGGGCCGTGGCGCGCGTGCTGGGCGCGCATGATGTGGAGCTGTGGCTCGGCGGGCTGGTCGAGCCAAGCGCGGCGCTCGAGCCGTACGCGGACCGGATCGTGCGTCTGCCGTTCGTTCCCTGGTACGAGCTGCCGGGCTACCTGCGCGACGTCGACATCAACCTCGCCCCGCTCACCGCCGGCTCGATCTTCAACGAGGCCAAGTCCGCCATCAAGTGGCTGGAGGCCGCGCTCGTAGAGACCCCTACGGTCGCCTCGCCCTCCCAGCCCTTCCGGGAGGCGATCGACGACGGCGCCACCGGGCTCCTCGCGTCTGGCGAGGACGAGTGGGTTGCCGCGATCGAGGCCCTACTGGACGAGACCGCGCGGCGGCGGATGGGTCGCAAGGCCAAGCGGGCGGCGTTGCTCAGCCTCTCGCCGGACCTGCAGGGCCGAGCCTACGAGGCGATCCTCGTTGACGCCTGGCGCCACGTGGTCCGCCGCGGCCACAAGGCCGCCTTCCTCTTCCCGCCCGTCTACGACGACGAGCCGCCCGCGGCCGCCGCGGCCGTACTCGAGCGCTACGAGCTTCCAAAAGTCCGTCACCAGCTCATCGACACCGTGCGGATGACCGGGCTCAAGACCGTCCACTCCCTGCGGGTGAACGGGGTGGTCGGCACGGCGGCGAAGGCTGCGAACGTGATGCGGGGGCGACGATGATTGACCACCTGATGGGAGCGGGAATCTTCGCCCTCTTCGTCTTTCTCTTTTATGGCTTCGGCTCTGCCTTGCGTAAGGACGCCTCGACCTTCGCCGAAAACCTTGTGGTCGGATACATCGCGCACAGCTTCCTCATCGCGTTCGCGGTGATCCCCATCCAGATCTTCGAGCTGTCCTTCACCCCGGCGCTCGTGGCGGTGTCGGCGGTAGGTGTGGCGACGGCGTCGTACACGGCGGTGGCGTGGGTGCGCCACGGGCTGGTGGCCACGGCGCTGCCGCTAAGGCGGTGGCTGGCCGAGAACTACTTCCTGTTCGTGCTGGCGGCGGCGCTGTTCGCGATCTACCTGCTGCAGACCGACCTCATCCTCAATAACAACAACACCGACGACGGTTACTACCTGCTTAAAGTTGCGGGGATCGCGCAGGCCGAGGACCCGTTCAACATGATCTACGGGACGGGCTTCGTCAACCTCGCCCCGGGATTCAACCCCTACCACCTGTCCTCGGTGCAGACCGAGATGGGCGTGTACGCCTACCTCACCGGCATCGACCCGGTGGTTTTCATGCGCGCCACGCTCAATACGTTCCACTACCTGTTGGCCGCGGCCTCGATCGCGTGGTTCGCCCGTGAGCTCGGCCGCTCGCTCGGAAAGCCGCCGCGCGAGGGCCTCTACCAGTACGCCGCCTCGATCCTTCTCCTCTTTGCCTTTGAATACCGCACGATCGAGGACTGGCACATCCTCGCCGCTCAGGACCTGTGGCAGTTCAACTCGGCCATGTGGTTCGGCGGGTCGATCGTGCGGGTGATGGGCATCCTGTGGATCATCACGCCGTTCCTATCCGCGCGCCGGATCGGCTGGAGGCAGATCGCACAGGTGGCGGTCATTTGCGTGGCGCTCGTCAGTAAGGCGGCCGCTGCACTGCCCGTCATCCTCGTGGCGGGCGTGGGATACCTCGTGGCATACGCCTTCACTAGCACCCGCCGTGCGGCCTTCGGCGGGGTGGTGCTCATCGGCTTTTTCGCGGGCGCGGGCGTGACCCTGGCCGGGGCGCCTGCGACCAACGGCTACGTCAGTGAGGTTTTCATCGCGAACCTCACGAATCCGCTCGTGTGGCTGGCCGCGGCGGCGGTGATCGCCGGCGTAGTGCTTTTCCGTACCCGGGAGTGGTTGCGCGTCGGGATCGTTCTGGTCGTCGTGTTCGTGATGATGGCGGTGCCCGAGGTCAACGACGTGTTCGAGGTCGTGGCGATGAGCGACTTCGTGGCGCTGCGCGCCCAGACCACGGCCTACTACACGCTCCTTATCGCCGGCTTTGTGGCTCTCGTTTTGGCGCTCGCGCGCGTGCGTCGGCAGGCCGTCCTTCAACTGGGGGTCGCAGCGGTGCTCGGGCTTGGTGCCGTGGCCTCCACTGTTCCCGTGTATGGCAATCCGATCGGGACCTACCGCTTTATGGCCGCCAACCCGCACCTCATCCCCAAAGAGACGGCCCAGCTTTCCGAGCGCCTAGAGGACATGGCGGCCGGTGAGCCGCTCGACGTCCTTGCGCCCGAATGGGTGGAGCTCAAGCATCGGCGCCACTATCTGGCCTCGATCCTTCGCGTCTACGCCCCGCATGTCCACTCGCTCTCGGTACTCACACGCTTCGGTACCACGTGGCACTCGGACTACTACCACTGGGACCTTGTTGATCAAAGCGCCTACGACTACTTCATCAGCTCTCCGGGCGACGAGGCCTACGCCAACCTCCAAGCCGTGCTCGACACCTACCCGGTGCAGGTGATCGTCATCCCGGGCGACTCGTTCGAACCCTATGCCGAAAACGCCGGCTTCGAGCTTGTGGACCAGGTGGGGGAGTACCTCATCTACCGACGCTAGCGGGGATTACTCTCGTAGCCGTAGGTGTAGAGCAACCCACCCTTCGTGATCGCGTAGAAGCGGTGCAGGTTGCCTTCGGAGTAGCCGAGCTCGAGCTGGGCCATCGCGTTCCACCGGCTACCTATGCGGGCGCGCTTGCCGTAGCCGCCCTCGGTGATGTCAGCGTAGTAGTAGAGGTTGTTGTCCGCGCCGATGGCGATCGCGTCCGAGTAGCCCGAGCCGCTCCAGTCGCCCACGAACGTGGCGCCCTTGAGGTGAGCGTAGTTGCCCGCCGGGTGGGAGGTCTTGGTGAACGAGCCCGCGCCGTTTGTGGCGTAAATGTAAAGGTCGCCACCCACCTTAAGCCCCACCAGCGCCGGCTTGCCACCCGGGCCCTGCGCGACCCCGAACACGTGGGTGAAGGCCCAGCCGTGGCCGATCTGGCGGCCGGGGTTGACGCCGCCCGTGCCGTTGCCGGGGTAGAAGTACAGCCTCTTGTCGGCGTGGATGCCGAGGATGTCGTTGATCCCATCCCCGTCGAAGTCGATGCCGGTCACCAGGCTCGCCATGTTCTGCCAGCCGTGCCCAATCTGGTGGCCGGGCATGAACTGGTCCTCGCCGCGCCCGGCGTAGAAAAGGAGCCGACCGTCGGCCGTGCGCAAGAGGAGATCGGCCAGAGCGTCGTCGTTGGCGTCTCCCAGCCCCCACACGTCAGTGGCGGGCCAGCCGTGCCCAGACTGGGCAGAGTAGCTGTATGCCGCCGTCGCCGGCACGTCCACGTAGCTCGGAGTATTCGGAGTGCCTGGGGCGGCCTGCTTGTCGGAGATGAGCTTGGCAACCGCGGCGCGGATCTGGCCGAGCTTGGGATAAATGCGGGCTGGGCAGGCGGTGGCAGCGACATCAAGGTGACCGCTGATCGCGTTGATGGAGCGCTTGACGCCCGAGTGGTCGGTGTAGATGAAGGTGCCGAACGGGTCTAAACCGGCGCGGCCGAACTGCCAGGCGAGCACGGTGGCCACCGAATCGAGGGAGACCTGCGTGGGGTCAATCGAGGTGTAGTTGCCCATGACCGAGATGCCCACCGAGCCTGTGTTGGCGGGCGCGGCATGGGCGCCGATCACCATCTGGCCCGCGGCCGAGGCGAGCGAGCCCGTGCGGCCCTCGTAAATGTTGCCGTACTTGTCAATGAGGAAGTTGTAGCCGATGTCGCCCCACTCGCGGCCGAATGCGTGGTAGTTCCAAATCGCCTTGACGATCGCGGGCCCCTGGGCCTCGGTGTACACGTTATTTCCGGCCGTGTGGTGGATGATCGCGCCGCTCAGCTTAACCGTCTCCGGCGGCCACGACGTCTTCTTCGCACCCCACTCCTCACGCGATATCACCTTCGGCGCGGCGATGTCCACCTTCTGCGGCGCCCGCGCCGGGTTGCCGAACGCGGTGGCGGCGGCATTGGTGAACGTGGAGTCCGTGCGCAGGAGCGCCGGCATGAACGCGGCCCCGGTATGGGAGTCGACGTTCGTGGCCGGCTCGAGGTCCGTCTCGGGCTCGGGGGTGACCTCCGGCTCGCTGACGTCGGCCGGCTCCTCCGTGCCGCCCGTGCCCTCGCCGGTATTGAGCGAAAGGCTGAGCGACGTGGTCCGGTTCGCCCCCGCCACACGCACCTGGATACCGCTCGAGCCGGCCGCCATGTAAGGTTCGGTGCTCGGCGTTCCCTCGCCCTCATCCTCGATGTCGAGCGCGTACCACTCGCCCCACTCGCCGTTGGTCAGGGTCCGGATCTCCACCGCCTCGGGTGACGCGCCCTCCCACGTCACACCGGCCACGAGGAAGTCGTTCGTCTCCATCGGCTCCGTCACCAGGTCAAATTCGAGCTCGCCGGGGGCCAGGGCAGCTGGCGCCGCCGTCGCGTCGTCCTGCTCGGGCGCGTCGAGCTCGGGTGCGTCCGTCTTCGGGGCCTCGGCCGGCTTCCCGACGGCGTCCTCGCCCGCCCCGTCATCAGGCGCGGCCTCCTCGCTGGTCGCGGGAGCCGTGGTCTCATCCGTAAGGTCCGGGGCCGAGTCCGGCTCCGGCGTCGTGGGCTCCTCGAGCGCCGGGGCGGCAAGGAGGTCGACGACGTAGGCGGACGGCTCCCCATCCGCGGGGGCCGCGGGAAGCGTGGCCGCGAGAGGGGCAACGAGGAGAGCGCTGAGGGCGAGCGAGAGCGTGGTTTTCATGAGAATCCTTCTGTGCTTGAAAGTCACACGAGTCACAATCTAAACAATATTCACACCCGTCGCAAGGATAAGACGCCCGCGTCACAGGCCGCGATAGACTGGGTGAAAAACCAAGGAGAACTATGCACTGGACAGTCATTGGCGCCGCCGGCATGCTCGGCACCGACCTCACCGAAATCCTCCGCGATCGCGGCTACGAGGTCACAGCCCTCGACCAGCCACAGATCGACATCACCGACCCGGCCTCGGTGGCCGAACTCGGCGCCACCGACGTGATCGTCAACTGCGCCGCCTTCACCGCCGTGGACCCGGCCGAAGAGCACGAGGCCCAGGCCTTCGCCGTCAACGCGGTCGGCCCCCAGCTGCTCGCCCGGCGCGCTCGTGAACTCGGCGCCCGCATCATCCAGATCTCCACCGACTACGTCTTTGCCGGCGACGCCGAGGCCCCCTACGGCGAGTACGCCCCGATCGCACCCAAGTCCGCCTACGGGCGCACCAAGGCCGCCGGCGAATGGGCCGTCCGCGCCGAAACCGGCGACTACCTCCTCGTCCGCACCGCCTGGCTCTACGGTGCCCACGGCGCCTGCTTCCCCAAGACCATGGCGCGCCTGTCCGACACCCACCCGCAGCTGTCCGTGGTCACCGATGAGATCGGCCAACCCACCTGGACCCGCGATCTCGCCGACCTCCTCGTCCGCCTCGTCCAAGCCGGCGCGCCCTCCGGCATCTACCACGGCACCTCCTCTGGCCAGACCAACTGGCACGGCTTCACCAAGGAAATCGTGGCCGCCTACGGCAAGGACCCGGCGATCGTGGGGGAAACCACCGCCGCGGCCTTCAACCGGCCCGCGCCTCGGCCGTCGTATTCCGTACTCGCCCACGACTCACTCGGCGCCATCGGCGTGGCCCCCATCGGGGATTGGAAGGAGCGCTGGGCGCTCGCGGCGCCGGCCGTGCTCGCCGACATCGACTAAGCCCGACGCCGCCCGGCCCCTCCCGGTGCTCCTCGGGGTCCTGGCCCAGTACGTCATCATGCCGCTCATCGCGCTCGCGCTCGTCAAGATCCTCAACCTGCCCGAGGCGGTGGCCGTGGGCATCATCCTCGTGGGCTCGGCGCCGGGTGGCACGTCGTCGAACGTCATCTCCTACCTGGCCAAGGCCGACGTCGCCCTGTCCGTCACCATGACGGCCGTCTCCACGCTACTGGCCCCCATCATGACCCCGTTGCTCGTGCAGTGGATGGCAGGCACGATCATGGACATCGACGGCGGGGCGATGGCGATCTCCATCGTCAAGACCGTGGTGGTTCCCGTGCTCGGCGGCCTGCTCCTGCGCCTCATCCTCCCGCGCGTGATCGACAAGATCCTGCCCGTGCTGCCCTGGGTCTCCACCTTCGGCATCTGCGCCGTGGTGATCGGCGTGGTGCCCGGCTCGTCGCAGGCCTTCGCCACGGCAGGAGCGGTCATCTTCGCCGCCGTCATCTTCTCGGTGTGGCACAACCTCTCCGGCGCGTTCCTGTCCATGTTCTACCGCCGCACGGCAGAGCACACGGCTACCGAACCGGCGGGCGAGCCTGCAGGTGCCTAGCCCGCCCACAGTGGCTTAGCCCGCCCACAAATGCTGCACTACTTCGCAAGATGCGGCACAAAATAACGGTAATTTAGTGCCGCATCTTGCCGGTTAGTGTCGCGTTTGCCAGGCGCGACCTCACGAGGCTCCTAGCGCTGCTCGATGAGGTCCAGCAGGTATTGCCCGTAGCCCGACTTCACGAGGGGCTCGGCGCGGCGGCGCAGACCGTCGTCGTCGATGAAACCCATCCGCCAGGCGACCTCCTCCGGTGAACCCACCTTGAGCCCCTGGCGGGCCTCGACGGTGCGGACGTAGGCGGTGGCGTCGGCGAGCGAGTCGAACGTGCCGGTGTCCAGCCAGGCCGTGCCGCGCGGCAACACCTCCACCGAGAGCTTGCCTGCCTCGAGGTAGACCTTGTTGATGTCCGTGATCTCGTACTCCCCGCGTGCTGAGGGCTGCAGGTTTTTGGCGATCTCCACCACGTCATTGTCGTAGAAGTACAGGCCCGGCACGGCGTAGTTTGACTTCGGCTTGGCCGGCTTCTCCTCAATCGACAGGGCTCGGAAGTCCTCATCGAACTCGACCACGCCGTAGCGCTCCGGATCCGTCACGTGATAGGCGAACACGGCCCCGCCGTCGGGATCCACATTGCGGCGCAGGCGCGTGCCCATGCCCGGGCCGTAGAAAATGTTGTCGCCGAGGATGAGGCTGGCCGCCTCGTTCCCGATGAAGTCCGCGCCCAGCACGAACGCCTGGGCCAGCCCGTTGGGCACCTCCTGCACGGTGAAGGACAGGTTGACGCCGAACTGCGATCCGTCCCCGAGCAGGCGATGGAATTGGGGGGCGTCCTCGGGGGTGGTGATGATGAGGATGTCCGAAATGCCGGCCAACATGAGGGTGCTCATGGGATAGTAGATCATCGGCTTGTCGTACACGGGCACGAGCTGCTTGGACGTGCCCAGGGTGATCGGATGAAGACGAGTGCCGGATCCGCCGGCCAAGATGATTCCACGCATGGGTCTATTGTGGCCTACATTGGATGTCTAATGGGTGATAATTGCCGGTAAATGGAAAGAGAACACATGTCGAAGCGCTCTGAGGATCGTTCCGCACTCATCGCGGTCAGCGTTTTCCCGGCCATCATCGTGGCGGGGGCAGTGTGGGCCTACCTTTTCCCGGCCACCGCCTCCCACCTCACGCCCTACATCTCGCCCGGTCTGGGCTTCATCATGTTCACCATGGGCCTCACCCTCACGCTCGCCGACTTCAAGCGCGTGGCCGAGCGCCCCCTCGCCGTGCTCATCGGGGTGGCGGCCCAGTACGTCATCATGCCGCTCGTGGCGATCGCGTTGGTGAAAATCCTCGGCCTGCCGCAGGGCCTGGCGATCGGTTTCATCCTGCTCGGGTGTGCGCCGGGCGGCACGGCGTCGAACGTGGTGGCGTACCTGGCCAAGGCCGATGTGGCGCTGTCGGTCACGCTCACCACCGTCTCCACGCTGCTCGCCCCAATCTTTACCCCGCTGCTCGTGCAGTGGCTGGCGGGCACGTTCACTGACATCGACGGCGGTGCCATGGCGCTCTCCATCCTCAAGACCGTGGTGATCCCGGTGGTGGGCGGCGTGGTACTACGCCTGCTTATCCCGAAGGCCGTGGACCGCGTGCTGCCCGTGCTGCCGTGGATCTCCACGCTCGGCATCTCGGCCGTGGTCGCCGCTCTCATCCCCGGCTCTGCCGACGCCATCGCGAGCGCCGTGGGCGTGGTGCTCGTGGCCGTCATCTTGCACAACCTGGCCGGCCTGCTCATAGGCTACTGGGCCGCTCGCGCCACCGGGTGCAGCCCTCGCGTGGCACGCACGGTCTGCATCGAGGTGGGGATGCAAAACTCCGGCCTCGCCGCCACCCTGGGTAAGACCCACTTCGCCGCCACCCCCGAATCCGCCCTGCCCGGCGTCATCTTCTCCGTGTGGCACAACGTTTCTGGTTCCCTGCTCTCGCTCTATTTCCGCCGCCGCGTCCAGTCCGGGGCCGTAGCTAAGTAACGGGTTAGGGAAGGATCTGCGCGCGCTCTGCCGCCACGATCCTTGCGGGGTCGCCTTCGCCAACGACGACGATCGCCGCACCTCCCGCACTCGCCGCCAGGAGCGCCCGGGTCGCCTCGGCGACGGTGGGCTTCACGAGCACGCTGGCGCGCTCGATCACCTTGCCCCCGCGCGCCCGCTCGGCGTTGTCGGTTTCTTCGGCGAGCACGAGGGCATCGGGTTGGCCCATGACGTCGGCCAAACCGTCCGCCACACCGGCGGGCAGATCGCCATTCCAGGCGAAGGCGAAGGAGTCGAGGTTGAGGGCCACCACTTCGGCGGCGCTCTCTGCCCAGCGCTCGGGGTGGTTCGTTACCACCAGGTCGCTGGCCAGGTCGCTAGCCGGACCTGCCGGGCCGGCCTCTCCAGCCGCGCCGGCATGATTGCCAGTCGCGCCTGCGGCCGGAACCTGCGCCACGGCGTCGTGAACCTCCAACCCGGCCACGAGCGCGCCGAGTGCCCAGGCGAGGGTCTTCCAGTGCAGGGGCAGGTCAAGGGCTACGTGCTCGCCGGGTTCGAGGCCGAACTCGTCGCGCAGGTAGTTGGCGATTTTGGCCACGTGGTTGGCGAGCACCTTGCCGGAGAGTTCGAGGCGGCCGTCGGAGTCGTACCAGGTCAGCGCGGGGGAGGTGCCGCGGGTGGCGAGGGAGGCGTACAGGCTCACGCGTCACCTCCGAAGTAGTGGGTTTGCAGGTCTTGGGGCGCCACGCAGCCGATGGCGTCGAGGCAGAGCTGGAGGGAGTCAGGGTGGCCGGCCGCGGCGTAGGTGGGGCTGTCATAGACGGAGGTGTTCGTGGAGCGGTCGTCACGCACGCCGAGGATCTGCCCGCCGGCGGCCTTGACCAGGGCGATGCCCGCGCCGATGTCCCACGGCTGGGTGCCCATTCCCAGACACGCCCCGAGCGTGCCCTCGGCTACGCCGGCCAGGTGCAGGGCGGTCGAACCCAGGCGCCGCATCGACTTCGACCCCTCGAGCAGGAGCCGGTAGCCACGCGCCGCGCTGTCCTGATCCTCGATGCGCTCGGAGGGGAAATCCGCGGCGAACAGGCTGCGGTGCGGGGGCTGGTCGCTCACGCGCATCGGCTCGCCGTTGCGGTAGGCGCCCGTGTCGTCGGCCAGGTAGAGCACGTCGAGGCTGGGCTGGTAGATGACGCCCGCCACCACCTCCCCGCCCACCACGGCCGCGATCGAGACGCACCAAAACAGCAGGCCAGAGGTGAAGTTCGACGTGCCGTCGATGGGGTCGACCAGCCACACGACGTCGTTCGGCCCAGGAACCGTGCGCGAGCCGGAGGAGTCGATGACGTGGCCCTCCTCCTCGCCAAGCAGCAGCGAGGACGGCAGGGCCTCGAAGAGGATCGCGCGGATGGCGGCCTCGGCACGGCGGTCGTGAACCGTGACGGGGTCGTGGAAATTGCGCTTGTACTCGACTGGGCCGGGGTTCTTGAAGGCCTCGAGGAGGTCCGGTGCCACGGCGCGTGCGGAGCGTTCGGCAAGCAGGGCAAGCTCAGAAGGGCGAGGTGTCATGCCACCATCGTCGCACGAAAGTGGGGGCGCGTGCTCGCCCGCTCGCACAGGAAAACCGCAATATCTCACACTAAGGGGCCCAAAACGCGGACAACACGCCGATGGGCGTCTCGAAGTGTGTAAAGCGTCTTGACTTTAGGTGGTTACACCGATGTAATTTAACCACAGAGATTTTGAACGGAGGACCACATGAGGCAGTCGAAAGCGACGCCGCTCCACACCGCCCATGTCGCGGAGGATCCTCAACTGGCTCAACGGCTGATGCAGGGAATTTTTGACCTCGGCTACGGCTTTGCCCAGGACGCGGACCTGTCATGGATGGAAGAGGCGCTGTGTGCGCAGACCGATCCTGACATTTTTTACCCCGAAAAGGGCGGATCTACCGCGCCGGCCACGTCCATTTGCAAGAACTGCTCCGTGCGGGCCGAGTGCCTCGAATACGCCGTGACGAACGACATCCGCCACGGCATCTGGGGCGGCACTTCGGACAATGACCGCAAGCGTATGGCTCGCGAGCGTAAGGCAGCGCGCGGAGCTCGCTAGTGGAGAGCGTTACTCGTGAGAAAGTCACGGCGATCGTGGTGTGCCACCGCCGTGACCTTTCTTTTTTGGCCGACACGCTGGCAGGGCTGAGGGAGCAGATCCACGGCCCTGACCACATCGTGGTGGCCGTGCCCAGCCTCGATTCCCCGTTCGTCCAGCCGGTTCACGCCCAGCTCGATCCCGACGGCGAGCACATCCAGCTCGTCCACGGCGCCGGCAAGAACCTCGGCCAGGTGATCGCGGGCCTCCAGCTTCCCGAGTCGGACTGGCTGTGGATCCTACACGCCGACTCCCGCCCCGAACCAGCGGCCCTCGACACCCTGTTGCGTACCGGCGAGGGATCGAACCGCATCGGTGTGGTCGGCCCCAAGCAGATCGCGTGGGAGGATGCGGACTCGCCGGTGCTGCTGGAGGTGGGCATCCGCGCCACCCGCAGCGCGCGGCGCGTGCCCGAGGTAGAGGCGGGGGAGCGCGACCAGGGTCAGTACGATTCGCGCATCGATGTGCTCGCGGTGGGGACGGCCGGGGCTTTGGTGCGTCGCTCTATGTGGGACGAGCTCGGCGGGCTTGACCCGTTCCTTGGGCCCTTTGGCGAGGGGCTCGAATTCTCCCGCCGCGCCCGCCGTGCCGGCTACCGCGTGGTGGTCGACCCGGCCGCCGTGGTCCGCCACGCCCGCGCCGGCCTGGGCGAGAACCCCGACCGTAGCTACGCCCAGCGCCGCTCGGCCCAGATCTACAATTCGTTACTCGCCGCGCCCGGCGCCCTCGTGCCGCTCTACGTGCTCGGCTATCTGCTGCTCGCACTGCCGCGATCCCTGGCCCGGCTCGTCACGAAGGACACGGCCCTTGCCTGGGCCGAGCTGGGAGCCGGGGCGCGCGTGCTGACCATGCTCGACGACGTCGTGCGCGGGCGGCGCCGGATCGCAAAGGTCGCGTCCGTGGGGGCCGACGCCCTGACCGCGCTCGAGGCCCGGCCGGCCGACATCCGATCGGCGCGCCGCGAATCGAAGAGGTCGGCCAAGGAGGCCAAGATCCTGGCCGAGCAGCCCGACCCGCTCACCATCAAGGCCCGCGCAGACCTCGCCCGCCACTCCCGCAGGGGTGGGCTCGTGTCGGTGGCGATCGCCGCGCTGGTCGCGGTCGTGTTCTTCCTGCCCGTGTTCTCCGCGGGCGTGCTTTCGGGCGGCGGGCTCGCGGCCGACACCACGGGCGCGCCGGACCTGGCCCGCCTCATTTGGTCAGGCTGGCTCGACTCGGGATCCGGCCACGCCTATGCGGTGGATCCCCTGTGGGTGGCGATGTTGCCCTTCCTTGTCCTTGGTCACCCGTTCGGGCTGACACTCGGCGCGCTCGCCACCGGCATGCTGTACCTGGCGATCCCGGCCGCCGCGTTCTTCGCTTACCTTGCTGCCGGGCGGATGTCCGCCTCCTGGGTGGTGCGGACCGTCGCAGCGCTTGCCTGGGTGGTGGCGCCCCCGTTCATGGCGGCGCTGGCCGATGGGCAGATCGGGGCCGTCGTCGTGCACGTGACCCTGCCCGTGGCACTGTTCGCGATCGCCGGGGCCTGGCGTGGCTCGGCGCGTAGCCTGGGGTTACTTGCGCTGGCGTTCGGCGTGCTGGCGGCGGCCACGCCCCTGTTTGCTGCCGTAGCGATCGTGGTCGCTGTGATCGGCGTGGCGGGCAGGCCCGGGCAGCGCAAGCGCTGGCTGTGGGTGCCCGTGCCGGCCCTGCTCCTGCTTGCGCCCTCGCTCGGCGCGTTTTCCCCCGGCTTGCTGTTTGCCCAGCCGGGCGTACCGACGGGCGCCACCCCGGCCCTCGTCTTGGTGGACCAGGTGCGCACCGACCCCGTCCTCCTCGTGGCGGTCGCGTCCGTGTTCGGCGCCGCCGCGCTCGCGTTGTTGCGCCTGCACCGGCGTTGGTGGATCCGCCTCGGCTGGCTGATTCTCGCCGCCGGCCTCGGTGTCGCCGCGCTCGCCCCCACGTTCACGGTGGGATACCGGCTGGTGACCGGCGGGTATGAGTCCGTGGAGGGCTCGCCGATAGTGGGCTACTCGTTGGCGTGGTTGGGCGCGTGGATCGCGATCATCTGTGGTTCGCACGGGCTTCGCACCGCCATGCGCCGCCGCAGTTTTGGGGCCACCCAGATCGTGGGCGGGCTCGTCATGCTCGCCCTGCCGCTCGCCGTTGTAGCCGCGGGTGGGCGCGGCCTGCAGACCGTGTGGGAAGAGGAGCCCGTGCTCGGCGCGAACGCTCCTGCCCTCCCCGCGCTCGGCGTGGAGGCCGAGGCCCGCCACGAGCGCGTCCTCGCCCTTACCCCCACCTCCGAGGGCGTCAGCGCCGAACTCTGGCGCGGCCAGGGCATCGAGCTCCACGAATACACCATGGCGCGCGGGCAGGCGATGGATCCCGACTCCGCCGACTCCGCCCTCGCCGACGCCGTGGCCGGGCTCACCCGCGGCTCCGGGGACGGCGCCGAGCTGGCCGACCACGCCATCGCGATCGTGCTCGTCCCACCGGCGGGGGAGGGCGAATCGCCGGAGTTCCGCAGCCAGCTAGTCGGCCGCCTCCACACCATCCCCGGCCTCCAGTACGTCACCACGGGCGAGGCCGGGACCTTCTGGCGCGTCACCGAGCCGGCAGACCGCGCGCGGGCGGACGCTGGCCTCGCCTCGGGCGTCGTGAACGCGGAAGGGGAAGTAACGGGACCCGGCACGCTCTCGCTTGCCGAGCGGGCCGACGCGCGGTGGGTGGCCACGCTCGACGGCCAGAGGCTCGAGACGATCGAGGACAGCTGGGCGCAGGCCTGGCAGCTGCCGGACGCCGGGGACGTGCATATCGACTACGTAGACCGGGTGCACCGTGTCACAGTTGTGGCGCAGTTCGTGGCGCTCCTGGCCAGCCTGGTCACCGCGCTGCCTCTGCGCCGGCGGGTGGGAGGCATCGAATGAAGAAAGAACTTGCGGCGCTCGTGAGCGGGGTGGGCGTGTTGGCGCTCGCCGCCGGCGCGGGCCTGGCCACCGCGATGCCGGCCGCGCAGCCCGCCGCGCCCACCACCGTGGCCGCGCCGCAGGGCCAGGCCGGACCAAGCCAGGCCAGCCTCGTATGCTACGCTCACGCCCAAGACGCCAACACCGGCGGCATCAACGTGTCCGAAGTCGTCGAGGGCAAGAGCTCTTGGGCCGGCGTCTTGTCCGACGGGGCCGCCACCTTCGACAGCACGCCCTTCACCGGCGTTCTCACACAGATCGCGGGCGGGCAGGCCGTGGGGGTGGTACGCGGCAAGGGCGTGATGGCCGGCGCCTCCATCCAGACCGCCCAAGCCGGCGACTCACGCGGCCTCATCGCCGCCCCGTGCGAGTGGCCGGCGAACACCGTGTGGCTGGTCGGCGGGTCGAGCGAGGTGGGCACGTGGTTGTCGCTCATGGTCCGCAACGCCTCGGCCACCGCCACCACGATCGACATCGCGGTCTACTCCTCGGCCGGCCAGCTCGACATCCAGGGCCTGTCCACCCTGTCGCTCGAGGCCGGCGGCGAAGCCACGCGCGACCTCACCGGCCTCATCCCGCCCGACTCCCGCATCGCCATCCGGCTCTCCTCCGACACGGGCGCCTTCGTAGCCGCCATGCAGGTCCTCCAGCTCGACGGCGTCACCCCCGCCGGCATCGACATGCTCACCGACTCCGCCGCGGGCACGGACGTGGTCATCCCGGGCGTCGTCGTCGACGCCGACACCACCGCCGCCCTGCGCATCGTCAACCCCCACGACGAGCCGACCACCGTCAACGTTGCCACGCTCGGGGAGGAGGAGCGCCCGCTCGACGGCGCGCAGGGCGTGGAGGTGGCGCCCCAGTCCGTGCTCGACCTCTCCCTCGCCGGCCTCGCACCCGGCTCCTACGGTGTGCGGGTCAGCGCCAGGACCGACGTCGCGGTGGGGGTTTCGCTTACTCGTTCCGGCGACGACGGCGTGGACGTCGCCTGGCTCGCCGGCCGCGAACCCGTGACAGCCGGGGGCATCGCCGCCGGCCCCCACGCGGGCACGCTAGTGCTGAACGGCAGCGGGCAGGCACGCTGGACGAGTTATGACGTCGACGGCGCGCAACTCGATAGCCAAGTGCTGAACGTTGACGAGATCGCGAGCGTGGAGATTCCGGCCGAGGCCCACTACGTCACGCTCGAGGCCGACCAGCCAATGTACGGCGCCGCGCTCCTACACACGGACACGGGGATCGCCTGGCTGGCACTCACCCAGGACTCCACCACCAGCCAGGCCGTGCGGCTCACCATCGCCAACTAGGCGCGGCCGGCGCTAGCGGGCGTCGTCGCTGGGGCGGTCGGCGTCGGTGGCGCGGTCGTCGTTATCCCCGCCGTCGATCAGCGTGAGGCGCGGGCGCGGGTGGGGCCGAGTGGAGACGTCGGCGGCGGGCCGGCGGATCTCACGCTGGGCCGGCTTGGGCGGCGGCACGTCGCGGCGAGAGGCCTCGCGGATGGCGTCAGCGAGGGCGAGCAGGTCGTCAGTGGAGGGCGGCGCCTCCTCAAACTCCGTCTGGAGGCGAACCATCTGCCAGCCCACTGGCGCGGTCACGTGATTGGCATGATCCTTGCACAGGTCAAAAGCGCCCTGCAACGGCACCGGCGACAGCGGGCCGATCACGGCCGTGGCCTCGCGATAGCCGTACGTCATGGTGGCAACTGCCGGCTGCTGGCAACCAACGCGGGAACACTTTCGAAGACTCACGGCTCCTACCTTAGTCGCATCCCCGTGCCCCGCGGCAGAGGCGTTAGGGTAGGTTCATGGTCTTCCCCGCATCCGCCCGACGTCGCGACCGCCACGGCCGCGGCCCCCGCTGCCCCATCCTGCCCGCCTCCATCCCCGCCTGGCGTACCCGCGCCGACGAATTCGACGATCTCCTCGCCTGGGAACTCGGCTCCTACCGCCGCACACTCGGGGCTAAAATGGACCGCTTCGACTTCGCGGTCATGGACGTGCCCGGCCAGGACCCGGCTCCCTGGGAAGACGGCGTGCCGCTCGCACGCTTCCTGCCCTTCGAGCGGCCCGCGAAGATCCACGGGCGCCTCATCTTCTATCGGATGCCGATCCTCGAGCAAATGCGCCGCGAGCCCGATCCGCGGCTCTTCATCCACGACGTTGTCACCAGCCAGCTCGCCAGCGCCCTCGACTGCTACCCGGAGGACATCGACTACTACTACGGCTAGGCTGATTCGCCCAGGCCGTAAGGGATTTCCGCCACGCGGGTGCCCAACCGTTGGCGGCGCTCGGTGACCTCGGTGTAGCGGCGGCGTTCAACGTCATAACGGATGACAGTGACGGCCTCAATGAAGGCCTCGGCCGGCGTGCCCCACGGGGGCGGGGGAGAGACGTACTTCTCGCACGCGGCCGCCAGCGCACGCGCCTGGGCTTGGCGGGCCTGCGGGGTGAGGCGCTCGCGGCCCTTGAGGAAATCGGCGATATTGAGGGACAGGCCCGTGGGCAGCGCGCGCGTTTGGGCGACCCCGGCCCAGGCGGCCAGGCCCTGCGGCATGGAGACCTTCGGCTCCCAGTCGCTGCGCGACGGCCAGCGCACCACGTACGTGCCTGCCAGCATGTCGCCCAGCCGTTGGCTGTTCTTCGTGATAAAACTGGTGATCGTGGCGATCGCGCCGAACGCGACGAACACTTCGAGGATCCCGGCCGTGGCCCGAATGAAGGCCTGGTTGGCGGTGATCGTGCCACCGTCGAGCCGTACCACGCGCGTGCGGGTGACGAGCTTGCCGAGCGAGCGCCCGTTGGAGGTAGTCGTGACAAGCGCGGGCAGAAGCCAGAACAAGACGGCGGTCACGGACACCACGATCGTGGCCACCTGCGCCCCGTTGAAAGTGGGGAATGTGTTGGCCAGGCTGAAGATGAGGACGACGTAGGCGATGACAATGAGGCCGTAGTCGATGAGCCCGCTGACGATGCGCGAAAGCACGGTCGCGGCGGGGAGCTCGAGCTCGACTCCCTCGCCCGTGATGATGCTGTGTTCTGCCACGCCTCCAAGCCTACCTGCAACCCGCGCCCCATTTGTGGCACCCTTGGAGTGTGGAGAGTCTAGCTTTTGCCAAAGCGCACCAGGCCCAGTGGGAGCGCCTCGACGAACTGACGGCCCGGCCGCGTCTGACCGGCCCGGAAGCCGACGAGTTCGTGCGCCTCTACCAGGCCTCCGCCGCCCACCTGGCCACCATCCGCACGCAGGCCCCCGACGCCGACCTCATTCTCACGCTCTCTGCCACCGTTGGCGCCGCCCGGGCCCGCCTGACCGAGATCCGGGGCGCAAACCTGCGCTCGCTCGGTCACGCCCTGACCTCCACCCTCCCGCACGCCTTCTACCGGATCCGCTGGTGGGCACACGCCGTGACGATCGCGGCAGTGGCGATCGCCGCGATCGTCATCGTCTATTTCCGTATGTACCCCAACGAGATCTTCCAGCTCGGACCCTACGAGCTGTTGCGCTCGTACGCTGACGAGTCCTTCGCCGCCTACTACCGCGAGTATTCCGGCACTCAGTTCGGGGCGATGGTGTGGACTAACAATGCGTGGATTGCGCTGCAGGCCGTGGGCGGGGGCATCACGGGCGTTTTCCCTGTTTACGTGCTCGCCACCAACGCCGTGTCAGTGGGGCAGGCGGGCGCGATCCTCGACTACTTCGGGCTCCTGCCGATCTTCTTCCAGCTCATCTTGCCCCACGGTCTGCTCGAGCTGACTGCGATCTTCGTGGCCGGTGGCGCCGGGCTCAAGCTCTTCTGGACGATGCTGGTGCCAGGCGGCCGGCCCCGCTTGCAGGCGCTTGCCGTCGAGGGTAAACAGGCCATGTTCGTCGGCTTCGGGCTGGTGGGCGTGCTCTTCATCTCGGCCCTGCTAGAAGGCTTCGTGACCCCGTCCTACCTGCATTGGGGTGTGAAGGTCGCGATCGGCGCGGGCGTGCTCGCGGCCTTCTGGATCTGGGTCTACGTCTTCGGTCGCGGCGAACCTAAGGAGAAGGACCTGGTCCGCTACGCTGCCTAGCCGAGGGTGGCCTGAGGCCCGGCCGGTGGTGAGAAGAAGTTGTCGACTGGAACAGACCGGACTAGAGCAGACCCCGGGCCTTGAGGCTCATGTAGGTATCCACCCCCGCCACGGGCAGGCCCTCCGCGTCCGAGCGCACCACCTTCGCACCCGCGCGCTCGAGGGACCGGGCCAGGTTGTTCTCCTCGATCTGGGAGCGCTCGTGAGCCGCGAGCTCGTAGATGGCACCCACCTCCTCTTCCCGCTCCGGATCGCCCGTGTGAACCGAGGCGACGAGCACGGTGTGGGTGCGCTTGAGGGTGGGCAGGACGTCGACCAGCCCGGAGGAGAGCGTGCCACCGCCGATCGTGGTGGCGATGACCACGAACGCGGGCCGCTTCGAGATCTGCGAAATGTAGGCCGGCAGCGAGGCCCAGTCGGTGGCGTGCAAGCTCGGCTCGATGTCGGCCAGGGTCTGGGCCACCTTGTGCGTGATCGTCTTCGTGTGCTCTAAGGCCAGCCGCGCCCTCAGCTGATCGTCCATGGCGATGACCGACACACGGTCGCCCGCTCGCTGCGCGATCGCCGACTGCAAGAGCGCCGCCTCGATGAACGTGTCGAAGGCAGGACCTTCCGCCACGCGCAGGGCGCCGCCACGGCCGGCGTCGAGAACAATGACCACGTGCCTGTCACGTTCGGGGCGCCATGTGCGCACCACCGTCTCACCGAGGCGGGCCGTGGAGCGCCAGTCGATGGCTCGGACGTCGTCGCCGGCCACGTATTCGCGCAGGGAGTCAAACTCGGTGCCCTCGCCGCGAGTGAGGAGGAGGGAGCGCCCATCGAGTTCGCGCAACTGCCGCACCCGCGAGGGGATGTTGCGCCGCGAGACGAACGGCGGTAGCACGTGGATTTGCCAGGACGTGGGGGCGGACTTCTGCCGACCGGCCAGGCCCAGCGGGCCGAACGTGCGCACCGTGACCGTGGAGGAGTGGATCGTGCCGCGCCGTTCGGGGCGCAGCGAGGAATCGAAGATAGCCTCGCTGCGCGGCCTCAGACGGAAACCGTGGCGCGAGGGGGAAACGTTCGCCGACGGCGGCCACGCATCCCGGAACATGCCCGAGATCTTGCGCCCGGACGGGTTCGTGAGGGTGAGCGTGGCGGCCGCCTCGTCGCCCACACGCACCGAATCATCCCCGTTCCGGTCGGCCACGAGGACCGACGGGTTGGGCGCGAGCGCGGCGTCGAGCAACACGAGGAACACCAACACGATGGTGATCAGCACCGCGATGCCGGCGTCGCGGGTCGCCACCCCGAACACGATGCCGAGCACGGAGCAGACCACGGCGGGAAGGCGAATGAACATCAGCGCGGCACCGGCACCGAAGCGAGGATCGACTCAATAACCGAGCGCGGGCTGACCCCGTCAAGCTCGGCCTCAGCGTGAAGCTGGATGCGATGGGTGAGGGCGGGAACGGCGAGGGCCTTGACGTCGTCGGGTGTCACGTAGCTCCGCCCGGATAGCCACGCCCACGCGCGCGAGCCATGCAGGAGCGCGGTGGCGCCACGTGGGGAGACACCAAGCGAGACCGCCGGCGACACGCGGGTAGCCCGCACCAGGTCCACGATGTAATCCAGCACCCGGGTGCCGACCTCCACGCTTGCCACTTCCTCGCGCGCCCGGCGCACGTCGTCAGCGCCGGCCACCGCCTCAATCTTGGCGGTGCTGAGGTCCGTGGGATCGAAGTCGCCCGCGTGGCGGCGCAGAATCTCCACTTCCACCTCGCGCGGGGGCAACGGCAGGATGGTTTTGAGCATGAAGCGGTCCAGCTGGGCCTCCGGCAGCGGGTACGTGCCCTCGTACTCCACCGGGTTCTGGGTGGCGACCACCATGAACGGATCGTCGAGCTCGCGCGGCTGGCCGTCCACCGACACCTGGTGCTCAGCCATCGCCTCGAGCAGGGCCGCCTGGGTCTTGGGCGGGGTGCGGTTGATCTCGTCCGCAATGAGTAGGTTGGTGAAAACCGGTCCGGGGCGGAACGAGAATTCGCCTGTGGATGCGCTGTAAATGAGCGAGCCCGTGAGATCACCCGGCATCAGGTCCGGGGTGAACTGCACGCGCTTCGCGTCCAGTTCGAGTGCCGCGGCCAGCGAGCGGACCAGCAGGGTCTTCGCGGTGCCCGGCACACCCTCAAGGAGGACGTGCCCGTCGCACAACAAGCCGATGAGCACCGAAGTGACGGCGTGATCCTGGCCCACGATCGCCTTGGCGATCTCGGCGCGGATGCGGCGGAACTTCTCCGCCGTGGCCGACTGGGCCGGCTCCTCCTGCGCCGGCTGAGTCACCTCCGGACGGAAGCCCTGCGCGCGCGGCGCTCCCTGGGGCGCCCCCTGCGGGGTGGACTGAGAGACAGCCGGAGACTGCGGCTGGTAGCCGCCTGGCTGTGGGTCGCCTTGCGCGTGCGCAGTGACCGGGGGCTGGTAGATGCCCTGGGCCGGATCTTGGCCCTGGCGCCCGGATGGCTGGTTGGAATCAGCGGTCATTGATTTCCCTTTCGAATTCATCGAGCTGGTCAGCCAGCCTCGACAGGTCGGTGTCGGACGTGATGGGGAGAGAGTAGAACAGGGCGTCAATCGCGGACGGATCGCGTCCGCTGACCCGGGCGAGCACGTCCACGACCACCTCGCGCGGCGAGGTCGGACTCAGGCGCCCGCGCGCCACGCGCGAGATCGTTCCGGCGCGCAGGGCACGGGCTGCGTGCTCGGTGGCCCGCCCGCGGTGGTAGAGCTGGCCGCGGCCGGCGTCGGCCTCGGAGGCAGGCACGACGACGGGCATGGGCTCAGCTACGAGCTTTCCGAAGCGGCGCCCGCGGTAGAAGGCCCACCACAGGGCCGTGAGTACCAGGCCAACGAGGAGGGGGTAGAACCAGGTGGGCAGGCCCGCCCACTGCGGCGTGGTCCGCATCTCGGATTCCCAGTAATCGCCACTCACCCACAAGACCTTCGGCTGGGTGCCGAGCTTGCGCATGGCGAAGGCGGCGTTGCCGTGGTCGGCCAGGTATTCGTTCGTGAGGAAGGTCGGATCGAGAATTAGGGAGATCTTCGGGTTGGAGGTGAGCTGCACCCAGCCGTAACCGCCGAGCTGGGGGAAGCAACCCGTCACGTCCCTCTCCCGGTCTGGTCTGAAAGCGAGGGAGAGGGGGCTGATCCCGCGCGCCTCCTGCGCATCCGGGTCTTGACACTTCGCGGCCACCGGGATCGGCGGGAAACTCTCCGTGTAACCCTCGAAGCCGAAATCGTACATGCTGGAGGAGTCCCCGAGGACCACGATGGTGGCCCGGGAATTCACCAGGTCCTCGGTCACCTCGGTGGGGGCGTAGAAACTGGGGTCGATCACCAGCGTGGTGTCGGTGTCCGCTGAGTCCATCGCCTCTAGCGGGCTCACCTCGGACACGTCCACCCCATGATTCTTGAGGATCTGGGCCAGGGCGCGCGTGCCCGTGGAGGCAGTGGACGTGGGGGAGTAGGGCTCGCCCTGCTGCGGGATGTCGACCAAGGCTATGACCGCGAGCGCGAGCACCGCGATGAGCGACAGAAGGATACCCGTGCGAGATCGCTTTGGTGCCGACACGCTCATACGACCACCTCGCGCGCGGCTACGCGGTGCAGGCGGTGGACCGACTCCACGTCCGCCGCCGTAGCCTGGTGGTGCCAGTAGTAGACGTCATTGAAAAGCTGGGCGCCCGCCGAGAACTCATCGATGTGCCCGAGCTTGCGTGAGCCGGCCTCAGCCGCCTCCTGGGCAGTCATTCCCGGCACCACGTGGATGAGCTCGCGCTCGTCAAGCAGACGCATGATTGCGCGGAAACGTTCGACGACGGCGAGGTTGAGATCCCCCGCCTGCTCGGCCCGGTCGGCCGCCTTGAACAATTCGGCAGACGTGCGGTCATCATCAAAGAGCTGCTCGCGCTCGCGAGAAGCCGGTGCGCTACTGGCCCGCGAGCGGCGGTAAGCAAAGACGATGACAGCCACCACGAACAGGGCCAGTCCGATGATGACCACGAGGTTCCCCGCCCCGCCCTCACCCGGGTTGAGCTCGTTCACCACGATGTTGAGCCGCTCAAACAACCATTGCAAGAAGCGCGAGAGGAGGCTGGGCGAGTGGTCATACATCGCCTTCGACAGCTCGGCCTCCGCTAGCTGCTGAGCGGTGTCCGCATCCGGGGTGAAGGGAACGAAGGTCACTTCTCAAAATCTCCATACCAGCTCGGGCGCTCGCCGGGGGTGTCCTTGCCGGACTCGGTATCCTGTCCCTGCTGACCGTACTGGCTCTGCTGACCGTATTGACCCGGCTGGCCGTACTGACCCGCCTGGCCATAGCCGTAAGTCTGGCCATTGTAGCCGTAAGACTGGCCGTACTGCGTGCCGTCACCCTGACCGTAGCTCTGGCCGTTGTGGCCGTAAGACTGGCCGTAACCCTGGCCACTCTGGCCGTCACCGACCTGACCGGAGTCGTTACCGTACACGGGCGGGGTGTATCCAGCCTGAGGCCCGTACTGGTCGTATCGGTTGTGCTGGCTGTACTGGTTCGGCTGGCTGAAGGCGCCGGGGCCGGCTGCCTGACCGGCGCCGTACAAGAACTCCTGATGGAAGTTCTCCCGCTTCATCCGCATGTTGACGTAAATGAGGTTGATCAGTGCCATGGAGATCGGCACCAGCAGGGCTGAGATGAGGAGCGTGAAGAGGATGCTCACCGCGCTGCCGGCCGTGGCGGCCACGATATCTCCGGAGTTGCTGAAAACACCGCCGACGACCAGGCCGAAAACGATGCCGAGCACCCCGGAAAGGACCGACATAATGATGCTGAGGGTGATGTACAGGCCAGCGAAGTAGCCAAGCGAGCCCTGGGTGAGACGCCAGGAGCGCCCGATTGCCTCGGCCGGCCCGATGTCCTCAGCAACCAAGGCGGGAACCGCCACCGAGAAGCGGTAGACCAGCAGGAAGACCGCGACGACGTAGACGAGGAATGACAGGATCATGAACGTGATCGTTGTGCCCGACGAGTCCGCGAAGCTGAAGGCGCTGAGGGCGAGCCCGCTGATGACCGCGGCAAAGATGAGGACTACCACGACGCCGGCGGCGATGGCGAAAAGCGCCAGGACGATCATGCGCAGAGCGATCTTGCCCAGGCCGGCTCGTGCGAGGGCCAAGGTTTCGGACAGCGACAGTTTTTGGCCGCGCACCGACGCCAAGGTGACCCGCGTGCCCGCGACCAGCACGAGCATGTTGGCGAAGAAGTAGATGATTGCGACGGTCAGGGCATAGAGCGTCAGGTTGGTGGCCCCCACCACCTCACGTGAGACCAACTGACCGAAGGCCAGCGAGAGCAGCACCTCGAGCGCGGCGACCACGAGGTTGACCACGATCGGGAATACGATGAAGGGCACGGGGTTGAAGCGCAGGAGGCGCATGGTGGCATCGAGCGTTTCGCCCACTCCCAGCGGGTGCATCGGGATGACCGTGCGCCACGGTTCGACGCGCTGGTGGATCTGCGGCTGGTCATCGCCGTACTGCCCGTACCGGGGACCCTGGGAATCGAATGCGGACATCGGATAACCTTTCGTGTCGATACGTGAACCAATCTACCCGATCCCTCCGACAGTTTTTAAGGGGCCCACAATACCGGGAGTTGTCGGAGGCAACTGATATCATGTCGTCAAAAGCGCCAACAGAGGGTAGAGGCTATGGCAACGCGCATTCTAGTGGTTGATGACGATCCCGCGATCTCGGAGATGGTGGCAATTCTGCTGGAAACCGAGGGCTATGTCGTCTCCGCGTGCGCCCACGGCGATTCGGTCCTGCCCCTTTTCCGCGCGGAGCATCCGGACCTCATTCTTCTGGACGTCATGTTGCCGGGAATGGATGGCGTGTCGGTGGCCCGCGCGCTGCGTGATGAGTCGGACGTGCCGATCATCATGATGAGCGCGAAGACGGACTCGGTGGACGTCATCGCGGGCCTGGAGGCCGGCGCGGATGACTACGTGACCAAGCCCTTCGAAAACTCCGTGCTGCTTGCCCGCGTCAAGGCCTGCCTGCGCCGCCAGGAGCCCGAAACCGAGACCCTGAAGATCGCCGATCTGGCAATTGACCTCAAGGCTCACGAGGTCCGCCGCGACGGCAAGCCGCTCCACCTCACGCCCCTGGAGTTCGACCTGCTGTCGGTGCTGGCCCGCAAGCCATTCCAGGTCTTCACCCGCGAAGAGCTGCTTGAACAGGTGTGGGGCTACCGCCATCCCTCCGATACGCGCCTGGTCAACGTCCATATCCAGCGCCTGCGCTCGAAGGTCGAAAAGGACCCGGAAAACCCTGAGGTTGTGCTCACCGTTCGTGGCGTGGGCTACCGCGCCGGGAACGCGAGCCGGTGAGCGCGCTAGCTCGCGAGCGCATTTCCGCCACCGTTCGGCGCCTCGATTCCATCCGCGAGCGCTGGTATTCCTCGCTCAGTTTGCGTGTGGTGGCGCTCATCGTGCTGGCTGGAATCGCCGGCATCGTCATCATGGGCCTGGCGATTTCCAGCCAGGTGCGCTCCTCTGTTTTTGATAATGCGGTCACGACGAACGTGGAGCAGTTTTCCACCGACGTGCAGTTGGCCCAGGATCGCTTTACGGCGTCGGCACCGACTGCGGGCCGTTCGCAGGAGGTGGCGAACCAGCTGGTGTCGTCGATGTATGACCCGTCCCGGGGCCTGCTGGGGGCGGTGCTCATCCGCACGCCGGATCAGGAGCCGTTACCCACTCAGATTTTTGAGCCGGCCACGGCCTCGGCCACACAGGTGCGCTCGCTCGTGTCGGCGGACCTGCGCCAGCTCGTCACGGAGGGCGGACAGATCGGCTGGCAGTCGGTGAACCTGCAGTCGGATGGTGAGACGATCCCGGGCATCGTGGTGGGGACGACGCTCGACATCCGCGGCTCGGGTAGCTACGAACTGTATGCCGCCTATTCGCTGGGCAACCAGCAGTCGTTGATTAGCACCACGATCCGGGTGATGTGGCTGTCGATCGCGATCCTGCTCGCGATCCTCGGCGTGGTGAGCTGGGCGGTGACGCGCTGGGTGCTGACCCCGGTGCGGGCGGCGTCGCGCGGGGCACAGCTGTTGGCCGACGGCGAGTTCGACACGCGGATGGAGGTGCGCGGCTCGGACGAGATCGCGCAGCTGGCCGAGTCCTTTAACCAGATGGCTGAGTCGCTCGAGACCCAGTTCACCCAGATGGAGCGCATCTCCAAGGTGCAAACGGAGTTCGTCTCGGCTGTCTCCCACGAACTGCGATCACCGGTGACCACCGTGCGCATGGCGGGCCAGCTCATCTACGACCACCGCGAGGACCTGCCGGCCGGCCTCAAGCGCGCGGCCGAGCTGCAGTACAACCAGCTACTCAACCTCGACGCCACGCTCGCCGACCTTCTGGAGATCTCCCGGTACGACGCCGGCGGCATGACCCTCGCCACCGAGCCGGCCGACGTCGGCTCCCTCGTGGCCGACGAGATTGAGGCGGCCGACCCGCTCGCCGTATCGAACGGGGTCACGGTCACGTACGAGGCCATGGGCGACACGATAGCCGAGATCGAACCCAGGCGCGTGCGGCGTGTGGCCCGCAACCTGTTGGTCAACGCGCTCGAGCATGCGGAGGGCAACCCTGTCGACGTCGTCGTCGCAGCGAACGACACGGCGGTGGCGGTGCGCGTGCAGGACCACGGGGTGGGGGTGTCGCCGGAGCAGATCAGCCACGTCTTTGACCGGTTTTGGCGGGCGGATTCCTCGCGCGTGCGCAAGTCGGGTGGCACGGGCCTGGGGCTGACAATCGCGCGCGAGGACGCGCAGATCCACGGCGGTACGATCGAGGTGGCCGGCGAATTGGGCGTGGGCTCCACCTTCCTCTTTACTTTGCCCAAGGTACCCCACCAGGACTTCGTGCCGCCGCTCCCGCTCGAGGTGCCTGAGCCCCTGCCCGCCGAAGCCCCGGAGGTAGCCGAGCCGACGGCGAGTGGCCCGTTCAACGTCGTCGTCGAAGAGGACCCGGACGCGGCGGTCGAACTGCGCCTGGACGTGAAGAGTCAGGAGGAATCGTGAAGAAGCTGCTCATTCTCCTCGTGACCCTCGTCCTCGCCGGATGTGCCAGCCTGCCCACCTCGGGCGCCCCGCAGGAGGTGGAGCGTCCGGCGAACACCGGTGGCGGCGTGGTCCTCGATCCGCAGGGCCCCACCCCGGGTTCCACACCGGAGGCCCTGGTGACGGACTTCCTTCGCGCGTCGGCGGCGGGACTGTCCGGCGATTTCACGGTGGCCCGCCAGTTCCTCACGCCCGAGGCCTCCGCCCGCTGGGACCCGACTACCGAAGTGCGGGTCTACCAAGACGCCCAGAACCCCTCGATTTCCTCCACCCGTACGGGCGCGATCCGGGTGAGTGCGGCGGCGTCGGCAACCCTGGACGAGGCCGGGCGCTACACCGTGGCCACGCCGGACGCGATCCTCAATTCCGAGTTTTCCCTCACCCGGGATGCGAACGGCGAGTGGCGCATAGCCGTGCTCGACCAGGGCATGGTGGTGCCCAGCTCGATTTTCACCTCGCTCTACAGCGAGACCACCATTTACTTCCTCAACTCCGACCGCAGCTCGCTCGTGCCGGAGGTGCGCTGGTATTTGACGACGTCGCAGGCCACGAGCGCGGTCCAGGCGGTGTTGGCCGGGCCGTCGTCGTGGCTGTCGCCCGCCGCGCACTCGGCCATCCCGTCCGAGGCACGCCTGACGCAAAGGGGCGTGCGCGTGACCGACGGCGTGGCGCAGGTGGACCTCAGCTCCGAGGTGGCCTCGATGACGGCGTCTGACATGATGGCGATGGAAGCCCAAATCTCCAAGACGTTGCTCAACCTGCCTGGCATCCAGGAGGTCAAGCTCAGTTCCGAGGGTGCCGAACTCGAGTTCCCCTCGAAGATCGACCTCAGCGCCTATCAGTACGCGAGCTACACGCTCGCCGCCCTCGCGGATGGGGCGCCGGCCACCATCAGCGGTGGTGAGGTCAGCGTGCTTGGCGACGGCGGGGGACTGGGCCTGACCCACCTCGCCACGTCCTACACCGAACCTGTCAGCAGGGGAGCCGCCCTCGGCAACGACGGCACGGGTCTATACGAAGTCCGCTTCGACGGCAGTGCGCCCACCCTGCTTGCGCGCGGCACGAAGCTGGTGGCCCCCTCGATCGATGCGCGCGGCTGGGTGTGGTCGGCCGAGGCGGCCTCGAACGGGGAGCTGATCGCGGTCAACCTCGCCTCGGGCGAGACGAAGCGGCTCCCGCTTCCCTACCTGCAGGGGTTGAACGTGCGTAGCCTCGCGGTTTCGCGCGAAGGATCGCGGATGGCGATCGTCACCGACCAAAAGGGCGAGGTCCAGATGAACGCCGTGTCGATCCTGCGTGATTCGGGTGGTGCGCCCACGGAGATCGGCGCGCCGCTGCGCTTCGGGCAGTCGCTCGCGGACGTCACAGACGTGGCCTGGGTGAGTGACGTGCGGCTCGCGGTGGTGGGCCGGCAGTCGACGTCGTCCACCAGCTCGATCCATGTGGTTGGCATCGGCACGCCGACGACGTCGCTTGCGGCGGTCGACGGGGTTGTGGACCTTACAGCCGGGCGCGGCCTCGACACGATCATTATCCAGGACAATTCCAACCGGCTTTTCTCCTACGACGGTGCGGGCTGGCGCCTCATCGCCGACGGCGTGACCGCGCCGGCGTTGCCGGGCTGACGCGCGAGGCTTTCCACAGGTAGGTTCGCGGGGCGGCTGTCCACATTTGCTCGTTATCGGCCTTTGCGGGCGGGGGCGCTGAGACACCATGAGGGCATGTGGATGAACGACCAATGGAACGCCCTCCTCGACCTGCTCTACCCGCGCTGGTGCGCCGGGTGCGGGGCATGGGACGAAGACCTGTGCGCGAGCTGCCGTGTGGAGTTTTCCGGGTGGGAGGACGTGAGCGAGCACCTGCCCTACGTCGGCGTGGCGGGCGAGGAGCGCGCCGAGTTTCCGGTGTTCGCGCTCGCGAGCTACACGGGCCCGGCGGCAAGCGCCGTGGTGGCCTGGAAGAACATGGCTGACCGCCGGATGGACCGCGCCTTCGCCGAGGTCATCGGCGCCCACCCGCCTCCCGAGCTCGCGGCCACGCTCGTGGTGCCCGCGCCCTCCGCGCCGAAGCGCGCCCGGCAGGGCCGGTTCGTGGCCGGTGTGATCGCGCAGGCGGTGGCTGAGATGTACGGTGCCGAGGTGGGCATCGTGCTGCGGCGCCAGCGGGCGGGAGGGCTTCCCGGTGGGCTGGGCCGGGCCGGCAGCCGGCTGGAGCGGCTCGGCGGTACGGTGGCGGACGCCGTCGGGCGAATGGGCAGGCAACGCGCCAACCTGCAGGCACGCGGAAAGAAGGCCCGGGGAATCACGGCCCTGCCGGTGGGCCTGGAGGGCGCGGACGTGATCGTGGTGGACGACGTCGTGACAACCGGGGCGACCCTGGCGGGGGCTTCGCGCGCGGTGAAATCGCGCGGAGGCACGGTACGTGGCGCTTTCGTGCTCGCGGCGGCGAAAGATCCCCGGGAGTTTCGTGTAAGAGGTCACACTGAGCCCTTCCGGGCCGTATAATAACAACATCCAAAATCTTTACGTGAACAGGCGAAATACCACGGAAGGAGGCGAGGCAGTCGCTTGCAGAGGCAGGCATAGTTTTTGGGTCATTCCCACTTTCGAAAACGGCCAAGGAGGTCATCATGGAAATCGTCGTCACCGGTAGGAACACCGAGGTTCAGGGTAGGTTCCGGTCGCACGTGGAGGACAAGCTCGCCAAGATCGAGCAGTACGCTCCGTATGCGCAGCGCGTTGAAGTGGAAGTCACGCACGAATCGAATCCGTCCCAGGTGGAGACATCCGAGCGGATTGAAATCACCGTTCGGGATAAGGGACCGGTGGTCCGCGCGGAAGCCTCAGCATCCGACCGTTTCGGAGCACTTGACTTGGCCGCGCAGAAGCTCTTCGAGCGCCTGCGCCGCCGCCACGAAAAGAAGAAGAACCGCCGCAAGGGCGAGCGTCGGGACGAAGTGGTCCAGGATCTGCCGGTCGATGAGCTACTGGCCAAGCCCGCGCCGGATGAGGCGGCAGAGCCCACGCTCCCCAGCTCGGTGGGCGAAGCGGTGGAGAGCCAGCTTGGCGATTCGCCGGCGATCGTGCGCCAGAAGCTGTACGAGGCCAAGCCGATGTCGGTGGAGCAGGCCATCGATGAGATGGAGCTGGTGGGCCACCCCTTCTACCTCTTCATTGACGAAGAGACGAAGCAGCCCTGCGCGGCCTACCGCCGCCGCGGGTGGACGTACGGCGTGATCAGGCTGAACGCCACCACGGGCGAGTACGGCCCGGCGGCCGACGAGTAAGGCGGGCCTGGCGCCCAGGAAACCCGGGGCGGGTGACGATTACGTCACCCGCCCCTTTCTTAATCTAGGAAGTTGCGCGGGCGAACAATTAGGATGGAGGGCGTTTAGGCCGGGATGCCCGGCGCCAGAGTCGATAAAGGGGAAAGTGTGGCCGATCGTACACTTCACGTAGCAGTCATTGGGGCCGGCCCGGCCGGAATTTACGCCTCGGACATCCTGTCCAAGTCTGGCGTGGAGGTCAAGATCGACCTGTATGAGAAGCTCCCGGCGCCGTACGGGTTGGTGCGCTACGGAGTGGCCCCCGATCACCCGCGCATCAAGGCGATCATCAACGCCCTGTACAACGTGCTCCAGCGTGGCGACATTCGCCTGGTGGGCAACGTAGAGATCGGCCGGGATATCACGTTCCACGAGCTGCACGAGCACTATGACGCGGTCATCATCGCCACGGGTGCTAACCAGGATCGCCCGTTCAACATCCCCGGCTCGAACCTGCCGGAGGTCTACGGCGCGGCGAACTTCGTCTACTGGTACGACGGTCACCCAGACTACCCGCGCACGTGGCCGCTCGAGGCCAAGGAGATCGCCGTGCTGGGCGTAGGTAACGTGGCGCTCGACGTGGCCCGCATCCTCGCCAAGCACCCCGACGACCTCATGGTCACTGAAATCCCCGGCAACGTGGAAGAAGGCCTGCGCCGCTCGCCCGTCACGGACGTCCACATCTTCGGCCGCCGCGGCCCCGCCCAGGTGAAGTTTACCCCGATGGAGCTGCGCGAGCTGGGCCAGGTTCCCGACGTCGACATCATCGTCTACCCTGAGGACTTCGACTACGACGCCGGCTCGGAGAAGGCGATGGAAGAGTCGAAGATGACCCGCCAGGTGGTCGAGCAGCTCACCGAGTGGGTCTTCCAGGAGCCGGAGGACCTGACGGCGTCGCGTCGCATCCACATTCATATGCTCCAGCAGCCGGCCGAGATCCTTGGCGACGAGCACGTGGAGGGCATCCGCATGGAGCGCACCGCCCTCCAGGGCGACGGCTCGGTTAAGGGTACCGGCGAATTCATCGACTACCCCGTCCAGGCCGTCTACCGCGCGGTGGGTTACTTCTCTTCCGAGATCCCGGGGGCGCCCTACGACGCCGGCCGGGGGATTGTCCCCAACGTCCAGGGCCGCGTCATCACTACCGACGGCGAGGTAGTCCCCGGCATGTACGCCACCGGCTGGATCAAGCGCGGGCCCGTCGGCCTCATCGGCTCCACCAAGTCGGACGCCCAGGAGACCATCGGGCACCTCGTGGAGGACTACGAGGCCGGCAAGCTTCACGCCACCACCGATGCGCTCGGCTGGGAGGAAACCAGCAAGGTGCTCGACGAGCGGGGCGTTCGCTACACCACGTGGCGCGGCTGGGAGCTGCTCAACGAGTACGAGATGGCGCTCGGCGCGGAGCGGGGGCGTGCGCGGCTGAAGGTGGTCGAGCGCGAGACCATGACCGCCGTCTCCCGCGGCGAGGAGCACGACGGCAAGCTGTACTAGCCCTGTTAGGCGACCCTGAGCCGCTGCCCGCGCCTAGCGGAAGTTGACGAACTGGAGGGCGACGTCGAACGAGGCTCCCTTGAGCAGAGCGATCGTGGCCTGCAGGTCGTCGCGCGACTTGGAGGTGCAGCGCACCTCGTCACCCTGAATCTGGGCCTTGACGGACTTGGGGCCCTCGTCGCGGATCAGCTTCGTGATCTTCTTCGCGTTCTCCTGGCTGATGCCCTCCTTGAGCGAGCCCGACAGGTGGAAGAGCTTGCCGGAAAGCCGGGGCTCGCCGTCGCCGAAGTCCACTTGCTTGAGCGACAGTCCGCGGCGGATGAGCTTGGTCTGGAGCACGTCGAGGATGGCGAGTACGCGCTCGGCGGTGTTGGCGGTCAGGGTAATGGTCTCGCCCTTGAGCGTGATGTCGGCGTCGACGTTGCGAAAATCGTAACGCTGGCTGATCTCCTTGGCGGTCTGGTTGACGGCGTTGTCGACCTCCTGGGTGTCGTAGCGGCTGACGACGTCGAACGAAGAGTTGGCCACGGTTCCTCCTGAACTTGAACGGTGTGAACTACCCACTCACTCTAGCTTAGGCAAGTGTGACCATGACGGCAGTCCGCGCGGGGGTTCTGGTTTGACAGTACGCGGGGGAGAACTGCTAATGTCTTTGCCGTGCACTTCTTCGGGAGTACGCGACGGCGGGTTGACCGAGCGGCCAATGGTATCTGACTGTAAATCAGACGCGAAAGCTACGGGGGTTCGAATCCCTCACCCGCCACAGTTCGAAAGAACAGCGGTTATGGCAAGCGCCACGTCCGCAAAGTTGGAATGCATTCCGTTCGATTGGTAGGCTTTCCAAGGTTGCCCCGATAGCTCAGTCGGCAGAGCGTCTCCATGGTAAGGAGAAGGTCAAGGGTTCGATTCCCTTTCGGGGCTCCATTCATTCCCGTTCGCGGGGGTGGACGAGGCGAGGTAGCTCAGTTGGTCAGAGCGCACGACTCATAATCGTGAGGTCGCGGGTTCAAACCCCGCCCTCGCTACGACCGGTATGGCGACCGCCGTATCGTAGAACGACGAAGCACCCGCTTCACAAGCCGAACGTGAGGAAAAATAGTGGCTAGTAAGTCTGCAGACGTTCGCCCCAAGATCACCCTCGCATGCGAGGTTTGCAAGGAGCGTAACTACATTACGAAGAAGAACCGTCGTAACACGCCGGATCGCCTGGAGATGAAGAAGTACTGCCCCAGGTGCAATGCGTCGACCACACACCGCGAAACCCGCTAGGGTAGTCATCTTCTACGGCCTCCGCCTCAAGCGGGGGTCTTTTTTTGCCCGTCCGGCCGGTGATCGCCGCGATGGTTAAAGAGAACTGGACGATTTCGCGGCGATCTTCTTATATGAGGAGATCGGCCCAGAAACGTCCAAGTTATTTCAATCCGGGCGTAACGTGGACCGTATTGGGCGGAGCGCACCGAGAGCCCGGGGTAGGATGGAAGCTGAACGAGGAGGACACGTGCAATTCATCGAGGTTCCGCGCGAGGAATACGACGCCTTTGTGGCGAGCCACCCGCTGTGTAACGTGCTGCAGTCCTCGGCATGGGCTGAGGTGAAGGGCTGGGGCCATTCGCTGACGGGCTTGCGCGACGATACGGGTACCCTGGTTGCGGCGGGCCTGGTACTCAAGCGCCACCTTCCGTTGGGGATGAGCTTTTGGTACATGCCGCACGGCCCGATCCTCGACTTCGAGGGCCCCTACCTGGAGGTCTACCTGCGCGAGCTGCGCGCGTTCGCGAAGAAGAACCGGGCGGTGGCCGTGCGGATCGACCCGTTCGTGCCCGTCCGCAAGGCCCCGCTGGCCGAGCTACCCGAGCACTACGACCCGCGCGCCCGCCACATCGGCCGCCGCATCGAGTCCGCCGGCTTCAAGCATCTCGGCTTTGTCATGAGCCTGCACGAGTCGCTCCAGCCGCGCTTTATGCCGGTCACGTTCCGCCCGGCTGAGCTCGCCGACGCCGTCCCCGCGCCTGCAGGCGCCGCTCCTGCCGCCCAGCCCGGCATTCCCGCCGACGCCGTCGCCGCCTACCAGGCCACCTTGCCGAAGAAGTCGCGCACGCTGGCCAACAACGCGCGTAACCGATTCGTGGAGGTCACCTCGGGCGGGGCCGACGTGCTGAATGAGTTCCTCTCCGTCATTGAGCAGACCGAGGAGGAGAAGGGGATCCGCCTGCGCTCGCGGGAGTATTACGAGAAGATCCTTGCCGCCTACGGGGATGATGCCAAGATTTATCTGGCCACCCTCGACGTCGACTCCGCGATCGCCACCTACACCGCTCGCCGCGACGCCGATTCCGCCGAGCTTGCCGCTACCCCGGCCAGCGCGAAGAAGAAGCGCAACCGCCTGCAGGATTCGATCGCCTCGGCTGCCAAGAACATCGCGGAGCTCGAGGAGTCGGGCCAGCGCGGCCGCGTGACCCTGGCCGGCGTTCTCATGGTCCGCTTCGGCACTTCGGCGGAGATGCTGTACGCGGGCACGAACCGCCACTTCGGTAATATCCCGGCCCAGCACCTCATGTGGGTGGTGGCGCTCGGCGAGGGCTTCGCCTCTGGGCTGGAGTCCGTCTCGCTCGGCGGCGTGGACGGCTCGCTTACCGATTCCCTCATGCAATTCAAGTCCCGTTTCAACCCCGAAATCGTGGAGAAGATCGGGGAGTTCCAGGCGAACATCAGCCCGCTTGGCCGCCTGGTCAGCTACTACCTTTCGCGCCGATAGGAGATCCCATGTCGTGCCAGATCCCAGAACCGTCTGAGCCCACCACCACGATCCCGCCGGTGGCCACCACCCGCTATCGCGGCAACACGCTGGCGGAGATGACCACGATCGGCGTGGGTGGGCCGGTCGCGGAGATCGTCAACGCGCACGCGGAGGCCGAGATCGTCGACGCCGTCTCCACGGCCGACGCCGAGGGCCGGCCTGTGCTTGTGGTCGGCGGGGGATCGAACATCCTCGCGTCCGATCAGCCGTTTGACGGCGTGGTCGTCCACGACACCCGCTCCCAGATTGAGACCCTCATGGAGGACGGTTGCGGGGGCGCGGAGATGCGCGTCACCGCGGGCACGCCGTGGGACGAGGCCGTGGTCTACGCGATCGAGCACGGCTGGATGGGCCTCGAGGCGCTGTCGGGCATCCCGGGTTCGGTGGGCGCCGCGCCCGTGCAGAACATCGGCGCCTACGGCCAGGAGGTGGCCGAAACCCTTGCCCAGGTGCGCACGTGGGACCGCCAGACTGGCGAGTTCAAGACCCTGTTCCTCTCAGACATGAAGTTCGGCTACCGCGATTCGATCCTCAAGCGCTCGATTTGCGGTGGCAGCCCGCGCTGGGTGGTGCTGTCGGTGACGTTCCACATGCGCCGCGCCACGCTGTCCCGCCCGGTCGGTTACGGCCAGCTCGCGCGCACGCTCGGGGTGGAGATCGGGGAGCGGGCGCCGTCGTCGGACGTGCGGGCCGCCGTGCTCGAGCTGCGCGCCTCAAAGGGTATGGTCCTCGACGACGCCGACCGCGACACGTACTCCCTCGGCTCCTTCTTCACCAACCCGGTCCTCAGTGAGGAGCAGTCCGCCCTGCTGCCGCCCGAGGCGCCGCGCTTTGGGGTGGCGCGTCACGACGCCGTCAACCAGATTGGCGCCGCCGCTCCGGTAATCGAGGGGCAGGTCAAGACGTCGGCCGCTTGGCTTATCGACCACGCGGGCTTTACGCCTGGCTATGGCATGCCCGGGCCGGCGGCCCTGTCCACCAAGCACTGCCTGGCGCTCAGCAACCGTGGCGGGGCGAGCGGGGAGGACATCGCGGCGCTGGCGTGCGAAATCCGTGACGGGGTTGCCGAGAAGTTCGGCGTCACCCTCGTGCCCGAACCGGTGCTGGTTGGCCTGGAAATCTAGCCGGTCAGGAGATCTAGCCGGAGGGGCCGAGACGGCCCGGCCTAACCAGCCGGGTCAGGATCGGGCGCGGCCAGCCACTCCTCGACTTCGGCCAGCCACTTTTGCTTGGAGTCGATGCGGGCCATGGAGGCGGTGATGGAGTCGCGGGCGAAGCGGGCGAGGTCGGCGTCGGAAAAGCCCTGGTCGCGGGCGATCTGGTACTGGTCGGTCAGGCGGGAGAGGAAGAGTAGCGGGTCGTCGGCGGAGAGGGCGATCTGCGCGCCGGAGTTGTACAGCACGCGCAGGGGCACGTTTTCGGGGTCGGAGTACACGCCGAGCGAGATGTTGGACGCCGGGCAGACCTCGAGCGCGATGCCGGCCCCCACGATCCGGGCTAGCAGGTCGGTGTCTTCGGCCGTGCGCACGCCGTGCCCGAGGCGGGTGGGGCGCAGGTAGTCGAGCACCTGGCGGATGTGGTCCGGGCCGAGTAGCTCGCCGGCGTGCGGCACGCTGGCCAGCCCCGCGTTGCGGGCGATGTTGAAGGCCGTGGCCCACTGGGAGGTGTCCCCGCGCCGCTCGTCGTTGGATAGACCGAAGCCGATCACCTGGCCCGGCCCGTCGCCGGCGTGCTTGGCCGCCAGGCGCGCGAGCGTGCGGGCATCGAGCGGGTGCTTGATTCGCGAAGCAGCCACGATGATCGCCACCTCCACGCCCGTCTCGCGCGAGGCCACCTGCGCCTCGTCGAGCACGATCTCCAGCGCGGGCGTGATGCCCCCAACGAAGGGCGCATACGAGGTGGGGTCGATCTGAAGTTCCAGGCGGCGCGATCCCTCGGCGGCGTCGTCGGCGGCGGCCTCCCGCACGATCCGGCGCATCGCGCCCTCCGAGCGCACGACCTTGCGAGCGGCGTCGTAGGCACGCTGGAAACGGAACCAGCCGCGCTCGTTCGCGGGCACCTGCATGGCCTGGGTGTCGGTGAGGTTGGCGGGCAGGCGCACGCCCTGCTCACGGGCGAGATCGATCAGCGTGGAGACCCTCATGGAGCCGGTGAAATGCAGATGAAGGTGTGCTTTGGGCAAAGTCTTCAGATCTCGCATGCGCCCATCCTAGTCGGTGCGGCATCCCAATACACGCCGCGCATTTGAGACCTTCCCCAATCACTCCTATAAATGAACCATGACCACCCACACCGAGCGCCGCGCTGTCGCGCTCCTCACCGGCCCGTCCGCGGGGGAGATGCTCTCCCTGGCGCTCGGCGAAGGGATCCTGCGCTCGTGGCGGCTGCGCGCGGTCAACCACAGGCCAGGCGCCGGGATCTCGGTGGGCTACTCGGTCACATGGGACGAGGTGCGCCACAAGTCGAGCGCGCGAGAGGTGCGCGAACGCCAGGACGGCTACGTCGTCGCCTCCACCGCCCGCATCCCCCAAAGTAGGCTCGACGCCGCCGGCGCCGTCACGCTCTACGCCGGCGACCTCCCCGTCCACCTGTGGGAGTTCCCCGGCGACCCGGAACTGCCCGCGCTCGCGGACGCCTGCAACCCGGAGGCTATGGCCGGCCTGGTGGGAGAGTGCGATGTCGAACTGCTCGGCTACCGGCCCACTCGCCGGGCCGTGCTACGCGTGCAGACGCACGCCGGCCTCAGCTACGCGAAGGTGGTGCGCCCCGACGCGCTCGACGCACTCATCGCCCGCCACCGCGTCGTCGCCGACGCCGAGCTGCCCACTCCGCGCGTCGTGGTCTGCCGGCCCGACGGGCTGGTGGTGACCTCGGCAGTGGAGGGCGAGTCGCTCGCGCTCAGCTTCCAAAGCGGGCGCGACCTGCCCTCGATCTTTCGGTCGCTCACGCGCACGCTCAACGCCCTGCCTGCCTCCGCGCTCGACCTGAAATACCGGCCGGCGTGGGCCGAGAGGTGCGAGCACTACGCGCGGGCCGCCGGCGCCGCGAGCCCCGAGCTCACCGGCCGGGTCTTAGACCTTGCGGCGGGGATCATGGCCGTGCGGCGCAGCGCGGACTACGGGCCGCTCGTGCCCACCCACGGCGATTTCTACGAGACCAACCTGCTGGTCAGCGGCGGGCGGCTCAGCGGCCTGCTCGACCTCGACTCCCTCGGCCCCGGCTACCGCGCCGACGACTGGGGCTGCCTGCTCGGCCACCTCTCCGTGCTCCCCGGGTTGAGCGACAAGTACGCCGGCGCGCGCCAGATCCAGGAGGACTGGTATAGGCGCGCTTCCCACGACGCCGACCCCGCGGCCATCGCCGCCTCCGCCGCTGGCGTGGTGCTCTCGCTCGTGGCCTCGGCTCGCCAGCGCGGGCGCGCCGACTGGAAGGACCAGGCCCACTCTCGTCTTGTGGTGGCAGAAGAATGGCTCGCCCGGGCAAACCGCCCGGGCGA
>NZ_KV793350.1:0-77104 GCF_001808465.1 Trueperella sp. HMSC08H06 | reverse complement strand
GCTCGCCCGGGCAAACCGCCCGGGCGAGCCAGCCAGATAGGGGCTTATGCGAACAGGCGCTGAATGCGCTCCACACCCTCCACCAGGTCCTCATCGCCCAGCGCGTAGCCGAGGCGGATGTAGCCCGGCGCGCCGAAGGCCTCGCCCGGCACGACAGCCACCTGGGCCTCCTCGAGGATGATCTCGGCCAGCTCGGAGGTGGTGGTGGCCACCCGGCCGTTGATCTCCTTGCCGAGCACGGCCTGGACGTTGGGGAACACATAGAAGGCGCCGGTGGGCTCCGGTACCTCAAAGCCCTCGATCTCCCGCAGCATCGTCACGAGGGTCTTCCGGCGGCGGTCGAAGGCCTCCTTCATCTCCTCCACCACGCCCTGGTCGCCAGTGAGGGCCGCGATCGCGGCGCGCTGGGCCACGTTGTTGACGTTGGAGGCGATGTGGGACTGGAAGTTCGCCACCTTCTTCATCACGTCAGCCGGGCCGTGCATCCAGCCCACGCGCCAGCCCGTCATCGCGTACGTCTTGGCCACGCCGTTGACGATGATCGTTTGGTTCTGCAGCTGCGGCACCTCGCGCAGGATGTAGGCCATCTCGCCCGCGTAGATGAGGTGCTCGTAGATCTCATCTGAGATCACCCAGATGCCGTTGTCTAGCGCCCACTCGCCGATCGCGCGTAGCTCATCGGGGGTGTAGACCGAGCCGGTGGGGTTGGACGGGGAGCACAGCAGGAGTACCTTGGTGCGGTCCGTGCGCGCGGCCTCCAGCTGATCCACCGTCACCTTGTAGTCCTGGTCCGAGCCGGCGAAGACCTCCACGGGCACGCCGCCACACAGGGTGATCGCCTCGGGGTAGGTGGTCCAGTACGGGGCGGGAAGGATGACCTCGTCGCCATCGTCGAGCAGCGAGACGAACGCCTGGAAGACGGCCTGTTTGCCGCCGTTGGTCACGATGATGTTGTCCGGATCGACGACGACGCCCGAGTCGGCCTTCGTCTTCTCCGCAATCGCCGCGCGTAGCTCGGGCAGACCCTTGGCGATCGTGTACTTGTGGTTCTTCGGATCGGAGGCTGCATCAATCGCGGCGGCGACGATGTGGGCCGGGGTGGGGAAGTTCGGTTCGCCGGCGCCGAAGCCGATGACAGGCTGGCCGGCGGCCTTGAGGGCCTTAGCCTTCGCGTCAACGGCCAGGGTGGCCGAGGGCTGGAGCGCCGCGAGGCGCTGGGAGACTCTATTGCGTGGTTCTGTTGCCATGGTCACTATGGTCGCACGAAGTGCGCCGATCAGGAAGAATCATTCCGAAAAGCGGGCCAAGTGGTCCAAATTACAGCAGGGTAACCCCCAGCCGCCTAGACCTGCGGCGCGTTTGTCACTAGACTGTTGCGAGTTGCTCATTGGCAACACCACAGCGACATCAGGCATAATAGTTCTGACGTCTTTAGGGTAGTGGCGCAATTGGTAGCGCACCGGTCTCCAAAACCGGCGGTTGTGGGTTCGAGTCCCTCCTGCCCTGCAATGAAGGCGGCCCTAGATTAGGGTCGTTTTCCACATTACCGAGAGGACACCCTAGTGAGCCAAGCAGCATCTCGACGCGAGTCCGAGTCCAAGGGCCTGTGGCAGCGCATTATTACCTTCTTCAAGGAGGTTGTCGCCGAGCTCAAGAAGGTCCAGCGCCCCACCCGCAAGGAGCTGTGGCAGCTCTTCCTCACAGTCGTGTTCTTCGTGGCCGTGGTCATGGTGTTCGTGGGCGTGATTGACGTGGTCTTCAACCAGGCCATGTTCTGGATCTTTGGCTAGGAATAGGGAATCAATGTCTCAATCGAACGACGATATTTTCTCCGACAAGCCCGAGCAGGCACTGCCGGTCGACGCCGAAGCTACGGCTGGCGTCGAGGATCTCGAGGAGCTTTCCGTGGACGACGCCGCGGCGCCGGTTGCCGCCGTGTCGGAGGTGGAAGCTGAGCTGGACGCTCCCGAGTCCGAGGCCGCGCCTGAGGACGACGGCGTCGTGACGGAGGAGACCGTGCGGGCGCGCCTGCGCGGGCTGCCGGGCGAATGGTACGTGCTACACACGTACGCCGGCTATGAAAAGCGCGTCAAGCAGGACATCGAATCGCGTGCTCACACCATGAACATGGAAGATTACATCTTCGAAGTTCAGGTGCCGATGGAAGAGGTGTTCGAGGTCAAGAAGGGCCAGCGTAAGCTGGTGACGCGCGTGCGCATGCCAGGATATGCCCTCATCCGGATGGAGATGACGGACGATTCGTGGCGGACCGTTCAGGACACGAACGGTGTGACCGGCTTCGTGGGCAACGGCCGTGATCCGGTGGCGCTCACGCAATCCGAGGTCGTGCAAATGCTCACCCCCGTGGTCGAGCAGGAGGCCGCCGAGGCGGCCAAGGCCGCTGGAAAGCCCGTTACCTCGGGCACCCCGGCCATCGTTGCCGACTACGAGGTTGGCGAGACCGTGACACTTACCACGGAGCCGTGGGTCGGAATGCCCGCTACAATTTCTCAGGTTGACGCGGCGAACCAGAGGCTCACCGTGCTCATGACTCTTGTCGGCCAGGAAACCCCGGTCGACCTGTCCTTCGGCCAAGTGGAGAAGATGGACTAACCCGGTTTCTCCGAACCGGGCGTGGAAACACACCGCTTCTTTGCCGCCGTTGGGCGCCCGCCATCGTTGCCATGATGGCGGTTTGTAGATAAACAAGAAGGATCAAATATGCCACCCAAGAAGAAGGTTGCAGGTCTGATTAAGCTCCAGATCGAAGCTGGAGCCGCTACCCCTGCACCGCCGATTGGCCCCGCGCTGGGTCAGCATGGCGTGAACATCATGGACTTCGTCAAGGCCTACAACGCCGCGACCGAGTCCCAGCGTGGAAACGTCATCCCGGTCGAGATCACCGTCTACGAAGATCGCTCGTTCGACTTCGTGACCAAGACCCCGCCGGCTGCTGAGCTCATTAAGAAGGCAGCGGGAATCGCGAAGGGTTCCGGTGTCCCGCACACCAACAAGGTCGGCCACCTCACCGCAGATCAGCTGCGCGAGATCGCCAAGACCAAGGAGCCGGACCTGAACGCTAACGACATCGACAACGCCGCTCGCATCATCGCTGGCACCGCGCGTTCGATGGGCGTCACCACCGACGAGATTTAATTAGCGATCATCGATCGCCGTGGTAGAGCCCGGAGCGGGTTCGTTTCCCACGACTGCCAACTAGGAGAAATGCAGACATGGCAAAGCGCTCTAAGAATTACCGCAAGGCCGCTGAACTGATTCAGCCGGGTGAGCTTTACACCCCGCTGGAGGCGATGGACCTTGCCAAGAAGACCTCCGTGACCAAGTTCGACTCCACTGTCGAAGTGATGTTCCGCCTGGGCGTTGATCCGCGCAAGGCTGACCAGCTGGTTCGCGGAACGGCTATCCTTCCGCACGGCACGGGCAAGACTGCCCGCGTCATCGTCTTCGCCCAGGGCCCGAACGCCCAGGCCGCGATCGACGCCGGTGCGGACGAGGTCGGCGACGACGAGCTGATCGAGAAGGTCGCCGGCGGCTGGACCGACTTCGACGCCGCCGTGGCCACCCCGGACATGATGGGCAAGGTCGGCCGCCTGGGCCGCGTGCTCGGCCCCCGCGGCCTCATGCCGAACCCCAAGACCGGCACCGTGACCATGGACGTGGCCAAGGCTGTCTCGGACATCAAGGGCGGCCGCATCGAGTTCCGCGTGGACAAGCACGGCAACCTCGCCTTCATCGTGGGCAACACCTCGTTCACCACCGAGCAGCTCTACCAGAACTACGTGGCTGTTCGCGAAGAGGTCCTGCGCCTCAAGCCGTCCTCGGCTAAGGGCCGCTACGTGAAGAAGGCAACCGTGTCGACCACGATGGGCCCGGGCATCCGCCTGGACGTGTCGAAGCTGGCCGACAACGACGCCTAAGTGTTATCGGCAAAGGCCCGCACCAACGTGCGGGCCTTTGCCCTATATTCACCACGTCAGACTTGAGTGGGAGCGGGAAGAGGAGCGCGTATGGCTAAGCCGATGGTGATCGGGATCGCGGGCGGTACCGGTAGTGGGAAGACCACCTTGACCCGGGCGATCGAGGCGAAGTTCGCTCCGCGCACCGCGGTCGTTTTCCACGACAACTACTACCGCCCTCACGACGACCTGCGGCTCGAGGAACGCGCCAAGCTCAACTACGATCACCCAGACGCCTTCGACAACGACCTGATGATCGACCAGCTCCACCAACTCATCAGCGGCCAGGCGATCGACTGCCCCACGTACGACTACGCCCAGCACACGCGGGCGAAGGAGACGATCCGGATCGAGCCGGCGCCCGTCATCCTCGTGGAGGGGATCGTGCTCTTCGTCGAGGAGCGCCTGTGCGACATGTTCGACGTCAAGCTGTTCGTGGAGACCGACGCCGACGTGCGGATCCTGCGCCGCGTCAAGCGCGACGTGATCGAGCGCGGGCGTACGATCGAATCGGTGGAGCAGCAATATCTGACCACCGTCAAGCCGATGCACGAACTGTACGTGGCGCCCTCCAAGCGCCGGGCCGACATCATTATTCCCGAGGGCGGGCGCAACCTCGTGGCCCTCGACATGCTCGTCCATCGCATCTCCCACGAGCTACGCGAACACGGGCAGTGAGGGTGCGAGGCGAGCAACGGCGTCGTGAAGTGACGCACGTTCGCCCGCGCGGCCTTGCCCGGCTGGGGCGAAGGCGTTAGTCTGATTCATGCCCAAGACCGCAGGTCTCTTCGGAGTTAATTTCATTCAATGAAAACCCGCGTAGGTATGACAAGAGAATTATTCTTCGTGAATCTCCTCGTGCCTGCGTGCGCGAGGTTTTTTATTGCGTGAAAACTGTGGCAAACCATCGGAAGGAGGTCCCATGAAGCGGACCGAAAAGTCTGCAGAGATCGCGCAGCTGACGGAAGAATTCCGTAACTCTGACGCCGTTCTTCTGACGGAGTACCGCGGACTGACCGTGGAGCAGATGAAGACTCTGCGCCGCGCGCTCGGCTCTGATGTGCGTTACCACGTCGCTAAGAACACGCTCGTGCGCATCGCTGCGAAGGACGCTGGTGTTGAGGGTCTGGATGCAGACCTGACCGGCCCCACCGCCCTCGCTTTCGTCACCGGTGACATCGCTTCCGCAGCCAAGGCACTGAAGAACTTCGCGAAGGACAACGACAAGCTCGTGCTCAAGTCCGGCGTGATGGAAGGCCAGATCCTCGACGTCGACGGCGTCAAGGCCCTTGCTGATCTTGAGTCGCGTGAGGTTCTCCTCGCGAAGGCCGCCGGAGCCCTCAAGGCTTCGATGGTCAAGGCTGCATTCGTCTTCAAGGCATCCGCCACGAAGACGGTCCGTACCGTTGACGCCCTGCGTGCGAAGCAGGAAGCCGCTGCCTAGCAGCACCCACCAATTGTTAAATCCTCACCTGAGGGAACTGCCTCGCAAGTAGGCAAAGGAAGGAAGGTCTACCATGGCCAAGCTCACTGTTGACGAGCTCATCGATGCTTTCAAGGAGCTCACCCTGATCGAGCTCTCCGACTTCGTGAAGAAGTTCGAGGAGGAGTTCGACGTCGAGGCCGCCGCTCCGGTCGCCGTCGCCGCTGCTGCCGCCCCGGCTGCTGGCGAAGCCGCCGCTGCTGAGGAGGAGAAGTCGGAGTTCGACGTCATCCTCGCTGATGCCGGCGCCACCAAGATCGCGGTCATCAAGGAGGTCCGCGCTCTGACCTCGCTCGGCCTGAAGGAGGCCAAGGACCTCGTTGACGGCGCTCCGAAGCCCGTCCTCGAGGGCGTTGCCAAGGAGGCCGCTGAGGAGGCCAAGGCTAAGCTCGAGGCCGCCGGCGCCAAGGTGGAGCTCAAGTAATTTTTGCGGCCTAGCCGCATGGGCCCCCGCGCTTGATCCTTCCGGATCAGCGCGGGGGCTTTTCCACACGCCGGGCCGGTACTTGCATTGGCGGGCGTGGCGTGCGATAGTCTTGGGAGCCGGCATTGCCGGAATCACATGGCCCCGTGCATCGAGGAACCCTCTTCTGCAGCGACCGCAGCGAGGTGATTCGAGGATCGCGGGTGCTACATAGGTGTCGTGACCCCTTCCACAGGGCGGGGGATAGACTTCCCTACGCCAAAGCGGTAAATTTGAAACTTGCGCGGACTTTCATTTGCCATGCCCAGGTTAGCTAGGAGCTCTCGCAAGGATGCCTCCCTAGCTCGAGGTTTGTGCTGGTGACGGCCTCGCGCACGGCCTAACCGACATAGAGGGAAGGATCACCCTTTGGCTGCTTCGCGCACCTTTAATACCACCTTTGTTGACGGCAAGCTCGCCTCGGATCGCGTGTCTTTCGCTAAGCTCCACGAGCCGCTGCCGGTCCCGGACCTTCTCGGACTTCAGACCTCCTCCTACGGGTGGCTGATCGGCTCGGAGGAGTGGCGCAAGAACGCTGCCCCGGATGAGAAGTCTGGTCTTGAGGAGATCTTTGATGAGGTCTCCCCGATCCAGAACACCGCTGAGACCATGGGTCTGGTGCTGTCCAACCCGCACCTCGAAGGCGAGAAGGCGTCGATCGCCGAGTGCAAGGAGAAGGACCTGACCTACTCCGCCGCGCTCTACGTGACGGCCGAGTTCCAGAACTATGAGACGGGCGAGATCAAGTCTCAGACCACCTTCATTGGTGACTTCCCGCTCATGACCCCGCAGGGTACGTTCATCATCAACGGCACCGAGCGCGTGGTCGTGTCCCAGATGGTGCGTTCCCCGGGCGTGTACTTCGAGCGCAGCGCGGACAAAACCTCGGACAAGCTGATCTACAACACGAAGATCATCCCCTCGCGCGGTGCGTGGCTGGAGTTCGAGATCGACAAGCGCGATTCTGTGGGCGTTCGCGTGGACCGCAAGCGTAAGCAGTCGGTGACCGTGTTCCTCAAGGCTCTTGGCATGACCGAGGCGGAGATCCGCGAGGAGTTCGCGCAGTACCCGATCCTTATTGACACCCTGGAGAAGGACACGGTTCACACCCAGGAGGAGGCCCTCCAGGATCTGTACCGTAAGCTTCGCCCGGGCGAGCCGCCCACGGCCGAGGCCGGCCGCACGCTGCTCAACAACTTCTATCTCAACCCCAAGCGCTATGACCTGGCGAACGTGGGCCGCTACAAGCTCAACAAGAAGCTGGGCCTTGACCCGGAGGGCAAGGACCGTCAGCTCCAGTTGTCGGACATCACCGCCACCCTGCGCTACCTCCTCGCGCTGCACGCGGGGGAGAAGACCACCGTGACCGTCGACGCCGGCCGTGAGGTCGTGGTGGAGGACGACGACATCGACCACTTTGGCAACCGCCGCATCCGCGCCGTTGGTGAACTGATCCAAAACCAGGTGCGCACCGGTCTGGCCCGCCTCGACCGCATGGTCCGCGAGCGTATGACCACCCAGGATGCTGAGGCGATCACGCCGTCGTCGCTCATTAACATCCGTCCGATCGTTGCCGCGATTAAGGAGTTCTTCGGAACCTCCCAGCTGTCGCAGTTCATGGACCAGAACAACCCGCTGGCGGGCCTGACCCACAAGCGCCGCCTGTCGGCTCTCGGCCCGGGCGGCCTGTCGCGTGACCGCGCGTCGATGGAAGTGCGAGACGTCCACCCGTCCCACTACGGGCGCATGTGTCCGATTGAGACCCCGGAAGGTCCGAACATTGGCCTGATCGGCTCGCTGGCCACCTACGGCCGTGTCAACGCGTTCGGCTTCATTGAGACCCCGTATCGCAAGGTCGAAAACGGGGTTGTCACCAACCAGATCGACTACCTCGATGCTGCGGATGAGGACCGCTACACTGTCGCTCAGGCCGCCGCGCCGATGGATGAGAACGGGAAGTTCCTCGAGGCGGAAGTCCTCGTTCGCCTCCCCGGCGGTGAGCCGGCGCTGATCCCAGCCGACGAGGTCGACTACATGGACGTCTCGGCGCGTCAGATGGTGTCGGTGGGTACCGCCGCCATCCCGTTCCTCGAGCACGACGACGCGAATCGAGCCCTCATGGGTGCGAACATGCAGCGTCAGGCCGTGCCGCTCATCAAGCCGGTCGCCCCGCTCGTGGGCACGGGCATTGAGATGCGCGCAGCGGTCGATGCGGGAGATGTTCTCGTGGCCCGCGCGGGCGGCGTCGTGACCGAGGTCTCGGCCGACCACGTGACCGTGGAAGAGGACGAGGGCACGTATTTCACGTACCGACTGACGAAGTTCGAGCGCTCCAACCCGGGCAACTGCACCAACATGAAGGTCGTGGTGAGCGAGGGCGATCGCCTGGAGAAGGGCTCGCTCATCGCGGACGGCCCGGCCACCGAGGGCGGCGAGCTCGCGCTCGGCCAGAACCTGCTCGTGGCCTTCATGGCGTGGAACGGTTACAACTACGAGGACGCGATCATCGTCTCTCAGCGTTGCCAGTCAGAGGACCTTCTGACCTCAATCCACATCGAGGAGCACGAGGTCGACGCGCGTGACACGAAGCTGGGCCCGGAGGAGATCACCCGGGACATCCCGAACGTGTCGGAGGAGATGCTCTCCCACCTCGACGAGCGCGGTATCATCCGCGTGGGCGCCGAGGTCGTGGCCGGCGACATCCTGGTTGGCAAGATCACCCCGAAGGGCGAGACCGAGCTGACGTCGGAGGAGCGCCTGCTGCGCGCGATCTTCGGCGAGAAGGCGAAGGAAGTGCGCGACACCTCGCTGCGCGTCCCGCACGGCCAGTCCGGTATCGTCATCGGCGTCAAGGAGTTCTCAGCCGAGAACCACGACGAGCTGCCCTCGGACATCCGTCAGTCAGTCCGCGTGCACATCGCTCAGCGCCGCAAGATCTCGATTGGCGACAAGATGGCCGGCCGCCACGGTAACAAGGGCGTCATCTCGCGAATCCTGCCGGTGGAGGACATGCCGTTCATGGAGGACGGCACCCCGGTCGACATCGTGCTCAACCCGCTGGGCGTGCCCTCGCGTATGAACCTGGGCCAGGTCTTCGAGCTCCACCTCGGGTGGGTGGCGAAGCAGGGCTGGGACGCCACCGCGGCGCGCGAAGCCGGCGAAGAGTGGGCCGTGCGTCTGCCCGAGCGGGCCGTCAAGGCCGGCCCGGATCGTACCGTGGCCACCCCGGTGTTCGACGGCGTCCTGTCCGACGAGCTCAACGGCCTGCTCGCGAACACGAACCCGAACCGAGACGGCGATCGTATGGTTGACGCCGCGGGCAAGGCTCGCTTGTTCGACGGCCGCACCGGCGAGCCGTTCCCGGATCCGGTGTCGGTGGGCTACATGTACATGCTCAAGCTTCACCACCTGGTGGACGACAAGATCCACGCCCGTTCCACGGGCCCGTACTCGATGGTCACCCAGCAGCCGCTGGGCGGTAAGGCCCAGTTCGGCGGCCAGCGCTTCGGTGAGATGGAGGTGTGGGCGCTGGAGGCTTACGGCGCCGCGCACACCCTGCAGGAGATGCTGACCATCAAGTCGGACGACACGGTTGGCCGTGTGAAGGTCTACGAGGCGATCGTGAAGGGCGACAACGTCCCCGAGCCGGGCCTGCCCGAATCGTTCAAGGTCCTCGTTCAGGAAATGCGTTCGCTGTGCCTGAACGTGGAGGCCCTCGACGCGGGCGGAAACGCGATCTCGCTGCAGGATGCGGACGAGGACGCCTTCCGTTCGCCGCAGTCAGCAGGTATCACCACCGGCCTCGAGGGGCTCGAGTCCGGCTCTGACTTCTGACTCTTGTGGGTGGGGCGGCGAACGCCCGTCGCTCCACCTGCCAATGGCCACAATTGAGGCGTGAAGAACTGAGGATGTAGGAATCTTGCTCGACGTCAATCTTTTCGATCAACTCTCGATCTCCCTTGCCACGTCGGAGGATGTGCGCAAGTGGTCGCACGGCACCGTCACTAAGCCGGAAACCATTAACTACCGTACGCTCAAGCCGGAAAAGGACGGTCTTTTCGGCGAGCAGATCTTCGGCCCCACCCGCGACTGGGAGTGCGCGTGCGGCAAGTACAAGCGCCCCCGGTACAAGGGGATCGTGTGCGAGCGCTGTGGCGTTGAGGTCACGCGTTCGAAGGTGCGCCGTGAGCGCATGGGCCACATTGAGCTGGCCGCGCCGGTCACCCACATTTGGTACTTCAAGGGCGTGCCCTCGCGCCTGGGCTACCTGCTGGACATCGCGCCGAAGGACCTGGAGAAGGTCATCTACTTCGCGGCCTACATGGTCACCGATGTGGACGAGCAGCGCCGTCACGATGACATGCCCTCGCTCACGGCCGAGTACGAGCTCGAGCGGGAGAACCTGCTCAAGGAGCGCGACGCCGCCGTCGAGCAGGCGCTGAAGGCCGAGGAGCAGACCCTGGCCGAGGCGGAGGCTGCCGGTGAGGACGCCGCGTCGCGCGGCAAGATCAAGCGCTCCACGCAGGCCGACACGCGCCGCGTGCGTGCCCGCTACGAGGCCGAGATCGCCAACCTCGAGGAGATTTGGGACAAGTTCACCAAGCTCAAGGTGGGCGACCTGGAGGGCGACGAGGTCGCCTACCGCGAGATGGAGACCCGCTGGGGCGACTACTTCCAGGCTTCGCGCGGCGCGGAGGCCATTCAGCGTCGCCTCAAGAGCTTCGACCTGGAGGCCGAGCACGAGTTGCTCGTGGACCAAATCGAGAACGGCACCGCCCAGCGCAAGACCCGCGCGCTCAAGCGCATCAAGGTGGTCAACGCCTTCCTGCACTCGAACACCCCGCCGGAGGCGATGGTGCTCGACGCGATCCCGGTGATCCCGCCGGATCTTCGCCCGATGGTGCAGCTCGACGGCGGCCGCTTCGCCACGTCCGACCTCAACGATCTCTACCGCCGCGTCATCAACCGCAACAACCGCCTGCAGCGCATGCTGGAGCTGAAGGCACCGGAGATCATGGTCAACAATGAGAAGCGCATGCTTCAGGAGGCCGTGGACGCCCTGTTCGACAACGGCCGCCGTGGCCGCCCGGTCCAGGGCGCGGGCAACCGTCCGCTCAAGTCGATCTCCGACATGCTCAAGGGCAAGCAGGGCCGCTTCCGTCAGAACCTGCTGGGTAAGCGCGTGGACTACTCGGGCCGTTCGGTTATCGTGGTTGGCCCCACCCTCAAGCTTCACCAGTGTGGTCTGCCGAAGACCATGGCGCTCGAGCTGTTCAAGCCGTTCGTGCAGAAGCGCCTGGTGGACCTGGAGCTGGCCAAGAACATCAAGGCCGCCAAGCGACTCATCGAGCGTCAGCGTGACGAGGTCTTCGACGTGCTCGAAGAGGTTATCCAGGAGCACCCGGTGTTGCTCAACCGCGCACCTACCCTCCACCGCCTGGGTATCCAGGCCTTCGAGCCGCAGCTGATCGAGGGTAAGGCGATCCGCCTGCACCCGCTCGTGTGTTCCGCCTTCAACGCGGACTTCGACGGCGACCAGATGGCTGTTCACCTTCCGCTGTCGGTGGAGGCGCAGGCCGAGGCCCGCGTACTCATGCTGTCGGCCAACAATATCCTCAAGCCGTCCGACGGGCGCCCGGTCACCGTGCCGGCGCAGGACATGATTATCGGCCTGTACCACCTCACCACCGTGCGTGAGAACGAGGTGGGCGCCGGGCGCTACTTCACGTCTGTTGCGGAGGCGGAGATGGCCCACGACCTGGGCGAGCTCCACCTTAACGCCCCGGTTCACATCCGCTGGAAGGCTGACGAGATCATCCCGCCGCGCGATTGGGCTGCGCCCGAGGGGTACGAGGAGGGCGACGACGTCATCCTCACCACCACGCTCGGCACCGCCCTGTTCAACGACGCCCTTCCCACCACGTTCCCGTTCGTCAACGAGCCCGTGGGCAAGAAGGTGCTGGGCGGCATCGTCAACGAGCTTGCCGAGCGTTACCCGAAGGTCGACGCGGCGGCGTCGTTGGACGCGCTGAAGGAGACGGGCTTCTACTGGGGTGGCCGCTCCGGCGTGACCATCGCGGTGTCTGACGTGATCGCGCCTGCGAACAAGACGAAGATCCTGGAGGAGGCCGAGGAGCGCGCTGCGAAGATCGAGCAGGACTTCCAGGAAGGCAACATCCGCGACGAGGACCGCCGCCGTGACCTGGTGGCCCTGTGGACTGAGGTGACCAACATGGTTGCCGACGAGATGCGCAAGAACTTCGACGACCTGAACAACATCAACCAGATGGTTCAGTCCGGGGCGCGAGGCAACTGGATGCAGATTCGTCAGGTTGCCGGTATGCGTGGCCTCGTGGCCGACCCGAAGGGCGAGATCATTCCGCGTCCGATCAAGTCGAACTACCGCGAGGGCCTGTCGGCGCTCGAGTACTTCACCGCAACGCACGGTGCGCGTAAGGGTCTGGCCGATACCGCTCTGCGTACGGCTGACTCGGGCTACCTGACCCGTCGTCTGGTGGACGTGGCGCAGGACGTCATCGTTCGCGAGGCCGACTGCGGCACCAGCCGCGGCCTGCCCAAGCCGATCGTGGCACTCGATTCCGACGGCAACGAGCTGCGCCTGGCCACGGTGGACGGCGTTCCGACCGAGGTCACCGAGAAGGAGGTCTCGGCCGCCGAGTGGGCATCCGCCGAGCTCATCCGTTCCGAAGACATCGACACGTCGGTCTACGCACGCACGCTCGCCAAGGATGCGCTGGACGCCGACGGGAATGTCGTCGTCGCGGCCGGCACCGACATCGGCGACGTCGCACTCGAGAACCTGCTCGCCGCGGGGATCAAGCAGATCCACGTGCGCTCGGTCCTCACCTGTGACTCGCGCGTGGGCACGTGCGCCAAGTGCTACGGCCGATCGCTCGCCACCGGCAAGCTGGTGGACATCGGCGAGGCCGTGGGCATCGTGGCCGCCCAGTCGATTGGCGAGCCCGGCACCCAGCTGACGATGCGTACCTTCCACACGGGTGGTGCGGCGTCGGCCGAGGACATCACCCAGGGTCTGCCGCGTGTCCAGGAGCTCTTCGAGGCGCGCACCCCGAAGGGTGAGGCGCCGATCGCTGAGGCCGCCGGCCGCCTTGAGATCGAGGACCTTGAGCGTTCCCGCCGCCTCATCATCAAGCGCGACGACGGCGACGAGGACCTCACCTACCTGGTGGCCAAGCGCGCCAAGCTCCTCGTGCCCGAGGGCGCTCACGTACCGGTGGGCCAGCAGCTGGTTGAGGGTTCGGTTGACCCGAAGAAGGTGCTGCGTATCTCCGGCCGCCGCGTGGCCCAGCTCCACCTCGTGTCCGAGGTGCAGAACGTGTACCGCTCGCAGGGCGTGGAGATCCACGACAAGCACATCGAGGTCATCGTGCGCCAGATGTTGCGCCGCGTCACCGTTCTCGAGGCCGGCACCACCACGTTGCTCCCGGGTGAGCTGGTGGACGTGGCCCAGTTCGAGCAGGCCAACCGCGCCGCGATGGCGGAAGGCGGGAAGCCGGCGTCGGGCCGTCCGGAGCTGATGGGTATCACGAAGGCGTCGCTGGCCACCGACTCGTGGCTGTCCGCGGCGTCCTTCCAGGAGACCACGAAGGTGTTGACGGAGGCGGCGCTCAACGCGAAGTCCGATCCGCTTGATGGTCTGAAGGAGAACGTCATCCTCGGTAAGCTCATCCCGGCCGGTACCGGCCTGGAGCAGCTGCGCCACGTCAAGGTGGAGCCGACGTCGGAGGCTCGTTCGGAGTACGAGCAGCTCAACACGTTCGGCGGCCTGGATTCGTTCGACGACATCTACGGTTACAGCTCGCTTGACGACTACGACACGTCGATGGGCTACGGATACGGTCTGAACTTCTAGGGCTGCGAAGAATGTGAGGCTGGGCCGGATTCTTTCCGGCCCAGCCTCGTTTTGTGCGGACCTGCGCTGGCGGGGGCGTGACGTGCGCGACTTGGTGCTTTCACGGCGGCGCTTTCCATCCGCCTTGCCTTTCCCGTTGCTCTCGCCTATGGGGAGACCACTCATTTAGCGACCGTTTCTACTGCGGCTGTCGATGCCCGGCCCGGACCGAGCCTCGCCTTGGCCGAGGGTAACCCGGCGGAGGAGATCGCGCAGGTCCAGCAGTCCTCCCTGCTGTCGCACTTCCCGTGGGGGCGTCATCTTCACGGTGGTCGCCGTCGTGGCCGTGTACCTGTGGCGTAGCGGCTACGCCCGACACAAGTCGTGAACCTGGGGCCAACCAGGCTCCTATAGGATTCGGCAGCCGACATATTCACGAGCTTTGCGCACCACGCGCTGAACTGGGAAGAGCCGCTAATCCAGGTCGACGAGGTTGACACCGGGGAAGATGACGTGTTCTGCCTGCGGGTAGAGCTTGCCACCGCATTCGAATCCATCTGGGATCTCATGCGTGACGCTGGTCTCGAAAGACTCGCCGACCTTGATGGTGACGTCTCCGACCGTGATCGACTTGGCGTCGCTCGCAGATACCGGCTCGGAAAAGACGATGAGCGTATCGTCCCCGACAATGGGGCAGGCGTACCCCTCCGCAACGTCGATGCGGGTGAGAGTGTTCAGTTTAGCGGCTAGGGGGCCTTCCGTCTCGCGCGGGAGGGTGGGCACAGTAAGCGCCTCGGAATTCGTGCATGCGGCGAGGGCTGCCAGATACAGCGCCGCGGTTATCAAAACCTTGTGCTTCATCATGGTCCTTCCTTACTAGAGCATCAGCCGCGCGGCATATGTGGCGGCGATCTTGCGCCAATCCACTACGTATGTAGTCGACTTTCCGATGAGCGGGTTCTTGATTCCAGAGACGATTCCGGTGACCTTCACGCTGGATCCGAAGTCTGCATATGCCATTCCGCCGGAATCCCGCGTTGCGAGTGACATCGCGGTCTCGATGAACACTTGAACCCTGGGTGATTCGGGCGCGCGGCTTGCCGTTGTCGAGGAATCGAGCAGGTAGTCCGCGGGAAGAGCCAGGACTTGCTGGTCTCTTTAGGGCTATAGAAGTAGTAGCGGCTCAAATACGGATCTATGTCCGTGATGCTATCGAACGTGGTCAATGGCGTGAGGGCTCAGGAAGCCCGCAGGGGCGCGCAGTTAGTCGGCGTCCGAACGCCGGGTCAGATCCGCCTCCAGCGGCTTGACCGCCGGCGCGCGCGTGATGAGCTTGTGCCCAGCCCACAGCGCCAGGAACAGCGGCAGGCCGATGTAGCTGGACAGCAGCGACATGAACTCCGTGTCGCCCAGGAGTGCCTCGGTGTTCTGGCCGACGATCACCACCAGCGTCATCGCGAGCGCCAGGAGCGGTCCGAGGGGGAAGAACGACGCGCGGAAAGGCAGCTCGGCGGGGTCGTGGCCCTGAGCCACGTACGCCTTGCGGAACTTGTAGTGGCTCCACGCGATGCCCACCCAGGTGATGAACCCGGCCAGCCCGGAGGCGTTGACGAGCCAGGTGTAGGCTTCGCCGTCGCCGATGAGGGAGGTGAGGAAGGAGGCCGCGCCCACCGCCGTGGTGGCGAGCAGGGCGGCCATGGGGATGCCGCGCCGGGTCGTCGTCGCGAAAATCGCGGGAGCCTGGCCGGACTTGGCAAGGCCGTAAAGCATGCGGGTGGAGGCGTACAGCCCCGAGGTGCCGGCCGACAGCACCGAGGTGAGGATGACTGCGTTCATGATCGCGGCCGCCGCGGCGATGCCGGCACGCTCGAAGACGAGGGTGAAGGGGGACAGAGCGATGTCGCCGCCAGGGTTGAGGAGCGCGGGATCGGTGTAGGGCAGGAGGAAGCCGATGACGGCGATGGCGCCGATGTAGAAGATGAGGATGCGCCAGAAGACGGCATGGATGGCGCGGGGGATGGTGCGGTCGGGGTCCTGGGCCTCGCCGGCCGCGATGCCGACCATCTCGGTGCCCTGGAAGGAGAAGCCGGCGATCATGAACACGGACAGGATGCCGAGCCCGCCGCCCACGAACGGGGCGTCGCCCGTGGTCCAGTTCGCGGTGCCGGGGGAGGTGCCGCCCATGATGCCCGCGATCATGAGCACGCCGAGGCCGAGGAAGACGAGGACCGTGACCACCTTGATTGCGGCGAACCAGAATTCGCCCTCGCCAAACGTGCGCGCGGAGATCGCATTAATAAGGAAAAGGATGACGAGGAAGATTGCCGACCACACGATCGACGGCGTATCCGGGAACCAGTAGGCCATGACGAGCGCGGCGGCCACGAGCTCGGCGGCCACGGTGATCGCCCAGTTGAACCAGTAATTCCACCCCATCGCGAACCCGAACGATGGGCTGACGTAGCGCGTGCCGTACTCGCCGAAGGAACCGGCAACGGGGGAGTAGGTGGCCATCTCACCCAGCGACTGCATGAGGAAGAAGACCATGATGCCGATCAGCGCGTAGGCGAGCAGGGCGCCGCCGGGGCCGGCCTGGGAGATTGTGGCGCCGGAAGCGACGAACAGCCCCGTGCCGATCGCGCCGCCGATGGCGATCATGTTGAGGTGGCGGGCGCGAAGGCCGCGGTGAAGGCGGCCGGCGGAGGCGGGCGCGCTATGTTGGGTGGGGTCGGTGGTCATGGCAGGCTCCATCATGGGCGAACGTCAATCGTTGTGCATCCTACACCCGGCCGCAGGCAGACCTTCGGAGGCGTCTACGACTCGGGCGTGCCGGCGTGGTGAGTTCCCTCATGTTCGCCCCTGCCGGACGGCCCTGGGAACGACGCCGTGTGGGTAGCGCCACGCACGCGTTTCGGTCACAATCTTTGACCGGATTGGCGCGCTAACGCTATTCTGGAACGCGGTGCCCGTCCCACGGGGTGGCGTTGCGGCGCCGGATTGGTGATAGTTGCTCATGCCGCCGGCGATAAAGACAGCCCGTGGGCGCGTGGAAGGTACGGTGTCCTTTCACCCGCACGTTCGACCGAGCAGGCGGGCAGTTCGACGATCTGAACTCATATACAGGAGAAGTAGTGCCTACTATTCAGCAGCTGGTCCGCAAGGGCCGCTCCAGCAAGGCGTCCAGCTCCGCGACCCCGGGCCTGAAGAGGAGCCCGCAGCGTCGCGGCGTTTGCACGCGTGTGTACACCACCACCCCGAAGAAGCCGAACTCGGCTCTTCGTAAGGTTGCTCGTGTTCGCCTTTCCTCCGGCGTTGAGGTCACGGCTTACATCCCCGGCGAAGGTCACAACCTCCAGGAGCACTCGATCGTGCTCGTCCGCGGTGGCCGTGTGAAGGACCTTCCCGGCGTTCGCTACCACATCGTCCGTGGCGCGCTTGACACGCAGGGCGTGAAGAGCCGCGGCCAGGGCCGCTCCAAGTACGGTGCGAAGAAGGAGAAGAAGTAATGCCTCGTAAGGGTCCCATCCGCAAGCGCCCGCTCGTTAACGATCCGGTCCACGGCTCGCCCGTGGTCACCCAGGTGATCAACCGCGTGCTTCGTGACGGCAAGAAGTCCACCGCCGAGCGCATTGTTTACGGCGCGCTGGCCGGCGTCGCCGAGAAGACCGGCCAGGAGCCGCTTGAGGTGCTCAAGCGCGCCCTGGACAACATCCGCCCGCAGCTCGAGGTCCGCTCCCGCCGCGTCGGCGGTGCCACCTACCAGGTGCCCACCGAGGTCAAGCCGAACCGCGCGAACGCCCTCGCGATCCGCTGGCTTGTGGACTACTCGCGCGACCGCCGCGAGAACACGATGCTCGAGCGCCTCCAGAACGAGATCATGGACGCCTCCAACGGCCTCGGTGCCGCCGTCAAGCGCCGCGAGGATGTCCACCGTATGGCTGAGGCCAACCGCGCCTTCGCTCACTACCGCTGGTAAAAACGGCCGCCCGGCCTGAATTTTAGGAGAGCCAAAACGTGGCACATACACCACAGAAGGATCTGAACAAGGTCCGCAACATCGGCATTATGGCGCACATCGACGCTGGTAAGACCACCACGACCGAGCGCATTCTGTTCTACACCGGCCTGAACTACAAGATGGGCGAGACGCACGACGGTGCGTCCACCACCGACTGGATGGAGCAGGAGAAGGAGCGCGGCATCACGATTACGTCGGCTGCCGTCACCACCTTCTGGCACAACAACCAGATCAACATCATCGACACCCCCGGCCACGTGGACTTCACGGTTGAGGTGGAGCGCTCGCTGCGCGTCCTCGACGGCGCCGTTGCGGTGTTCGACGGCAAGGAAGGCGTGGAGCCGCAGTCTGAGACCGTGTGGCGTCAGGCTGACAAGTACAACGTCCCGCGCATCTGCTTCATCAACAAGATGGACAAGATGGGCGCCGACTTCGATCACGCCGTGCAGACCATCCGCGATCGCCTCAAGGCGACCCCGCTGGTCATGGCCTTCCCGATCGGTGCTGAGTCAGACCTGTCCGGTGTCGTTGACGTCCTGAACAAGAAGGCGCTGCGCTTCCCGGCCAAGGACGACAAGGGCAACGACACGATGGGCTCCATCGTTGTCGAAGAGGAAATCCCAGCCGAGCTCGCGGACAAGGCCGAGGAACTCTACAACGAGCTGGTTGAGACCGTGGCCGAGACCGACGAGGCCCTTCTGGAGAAGTACCTCGGCGGCGAGGAGATCACGGTTGACGAGCTCAAGGCCGGCATCCGTAAGCTCACGATCGCTGGCGAGCTCTACCCGATCTTCGCCGGTTCGGCCTACAAGAACATTGGCGTGCAGCCGGTGCTCGACGCCGTCGTTGACTTCCTGCCCTCGCCGCTCGACATCGGCCTCATCAAGGGCATGGATGTCAAGGACGAGGAGGTTGTGATCGAGCGCAAGCCCGCGACGTCCGAGCCGTTCGCGGCTCTGGCGTTCAAGATCGCCGCGCACCCGTTCTTCGGCCGTCTGACCTACGTCCGCGTCTACGCGGGCAAGATCGAGCCGGGCGACCAGATCCTCAACGCCTCCAAGGGCAAGAAGGAGCGCGTGTCGAAGATCTTCCAGATGCACTCCAACAAGGAGCAGCCGGTGGATTCGGCGTCGGCAGGTAACATCTACGCCGTCATCGGCCTGAAGGACACGACGACGGGCGACTCCCTTTCCGCGATCGACGCCCCGATGCTGCTCGAGTCGATGACCTTCCCGGACCCGGTGATCCACGTGGCCGTTGAGCCCAAGTCGAAGGCCGACCAGGAGAAGCTCGGCATCGCTATCCAGAAGCTCGCCGAAGAAGATCCGACCTTCACCGTCCGCCTGGACGAGGAGTCCGGCCAGACCGTCATCGGCGGCATGGGCGAGCTCCACCTTGACGTGCTCGTGGACCGCATGAAGCGCGAATTCAAGGTCGAGGCGAACGTCGGTGCGCCGATGGTTGCTTACCGCGAGACCATTCGCGGCAAGGCCGAGCACATCGAGTACACCCACAAGAAGCAGACGGGTGGTTCCGGCCAGTTCGCGAAGGTCATCGTCACCTTCGAGCCGCTGGAGGAGAACGAAGAGGGCGTCACCTACGAGTTCGTGGACGAGGTCACGGGTGGCCGCGTCCCGCGCGAGTACATCCCGTCGGTCGACCAGGGTATCCAGGCGGCCATGGAGAACGGTGTGCTTGCCGGCTTCCCGATGGTGAACGTGAAGGCCACGCTTGAGGACGGCGCCTACCACGACGTCGACTCCTCGGAGATGGCGTTCAAGATCGCCGGCCAGATGGTGTTCCGCGAGGGCATCAAGCGAGCCAAGCCGATCATTCTCGAGCCGATCATGGATGTCGAAGTCCGTACCCCGGAGGAGTACATGGGTGACGTCATCGGTGATCTCAACTCCCGTCGTGGCCAGATCGCCTCGATGGAGGATGCCACTGGCGTCAAGATCGTCCGCGCCCTGGTTCCGCTTTCCGAAATGTTCGGTTACGTCGGCGACCTGCGTTCCAAGACGCAGGGCCGCGCCGTGTACACCATGCAGTTCGCGAAGTATCAGGAAGTTCCGAAGAACGTTTCGGACGAGATCATCCAGAAGGCTCACGGCGAGTAAGCCGCTGGAATTTACAAGTAAGTAGCAGAAAAGTAAGATTCATTTAGCGGTGCGCGCCCAGGCGTGCGATCAAGCTAAAGAGTCAATCTAGTCCCAGGAGGGCGCAAGTGGCCAAGGCCAAGTACGACAAGTCCAAGCCGCACATGAACGTCGGCACCATCGGTCACGTCGATCACGGTAAGACGACGACGACCGCCGCTATCACCAAGGTGCTGGCGGACAAGTACCCGGAACTGAACGAGTTCACCCCGTTCGACAAGGTCGACAACGCTCCGGAAGAGCGTCAGCGTGGTATTACCATCAACGTCTCCCACGTTGAGTACCAGACGCCGAAGCGTCACTACGCGCACGTTGACGCCCCGGGCCACGCCGACTACATCAAGAACATGATTACCGGTGCTGCTCAGATGGACGGCGCCATCCTCGTTGTGGCCGCAACCGACGGCCCGATGGCGCAGACCCGCGAGCACGTCCTGCTCGCCCGCCAGGTTGGCGTGCCGGACATCATCGTTGCGCTGAACAAGTGCGACATGGTTGACGATCCGGAGCTCATCGAGCTCGTCGAGATGGAGGTCCGTGACCTCCTGTCCTCGCAGGATTACGACGGCGACAACGCCCCCGTGGTCCAGATCTCCTCTCTGAAGGCTCTTGAGGGCGAGGAGAAGTGGGTTAACTCCGTCCTCGAGCTCATGGACGCCGTGGATTCCTACTTCCCGGATCCGGTCCGCGACCTCGACAAGCCGTTCCTCATGCCGATTGAGGACGTCTTCACCATCACCGGCCGTGGCACCGTGGTGACCGGCCGTGTCGAGCGTGGTCTGCTCAACATCAACGAGGAAGTCGAGATCCTCGGCATCCGCGCCCCGCAGAAGACCACCGTCACCGGTATCGAGATGTTCCACAAGCAGATGGATCACGCCGACGCCGGCGAGAACTGTGGTCTGCTCCTGCGCGGCACCCGCCGTGAGGACGTGGAGCGTGGCCAGGTTGTTGCCAAGCCGGGTACCATTACCCCGCACACCAACTTCGAGGCTCAGGTCTACATCCTGAAGAAGGAGGAGGGCGGTCGTCACAACCCGTTCTTCACCAACTACCGTCCGCAGTTCTACTTCCGTACCACGGACGTCACCGGCGTCATCACGCTGCCCGAGGGCACCGAGATGGTCATGCCTGGCGACAACACCGAGATGACGGTCGAACTCATCCAGCCGATCGCCATGGAGGAGGGCCTCGGCTTCGCTATCCGTGAGGGTGGCCGCACCGTTGGCTCAGGTCGAGTCACCAAGATCATCAAGTAATCTTCTGATTGCTTGAGTGGGCCCCAGCTTCGGCTGGGGCCCACTGCTATTCCCGCGGGTGTCGGCCGGGATGTTGGCCCGGCGTGTTGGCCCGGTGTATTCCACGCGGGGGCCAGCACGTTGGCGGCCCGTGTGCGGCCGACCCGCACATGAGCGGTCCGCACGTGAGTGGCTGCCGGGCCCGGATCGCTCCTGTCGGCGGGCCACGATAGGATGGCGGCATGAATCTGGACTTCCTTGGAAAGCTGCCCGCCGCCGTCTTGTGGGACATGGACGGCACGATTGTTGACACGGAGTGGGCGTGGGGTGAGCTGTCCGAGGACGTGGTGAAGGCAGCCGGCGGGGTGTGGGGGAGTGAGGACACCGAGTTCATCCTCGGCGCCTCCACCTTGGATCACGCGAACCGGCTTGCCGACGCCGTCGAGCGTGGCGGTAAGCCGCGGCCAGAGCCGATGGAGATTTTCGGCGAGCTCACTGAGCTTATGGCCGAGCGGGCCTACCCGTTCGTGGAGTTGTTGCCGGGAGTGCGTGAGCTGCTCGTTGCCTTCCGCGAGGCGGGGATTGCCCAAGCGCTAGTGACGGCCACGCCGAAGGATCTGGTGGACATCGCACTTGAGAGCTTGGGGGAGACGTACTTCAATACCGTCGTGACGGGTAGTGACGACGTGCCCGGCAAACCCGATCCGGGGCCCTACCTCCTGGGAGCCAGGAGACTCGGGGTCGAGGCGGCCGACTGCCTTGTCTTCGAAGACTCCCGGGCGGGCCTGGCGGCGGCGCGGGCGAGCGGGGCCGACGTTGTCGATGTCAATGACACCCCACCGGCAGAGTTCGCGCGGCGGGCCGGGCTGCTTTAGGGTCGGGCAACTCTAGAGCCAGGCAGTTCTAGCCCCGACCCTGTCAGCCGCTTCACAGGGGGCTACCCTAGTCGGGGTCGGCGTGCGGTGTTAAGATAGATCCCCGGACAGAACTCCACACCGCGCCCCGCGCGTGTGATTGGCCACCATCGCCGGCTGAAGTTGGCGAAGGCCGGGGAAGATACGTCATACTAGTAAAGTTGCTCGGGACGACCGGGCGAGTGAACTTGGCCGAAGGCAGAAAGCATTCGGTACATAAAATGGGTTCGCAAAACCACATAGGGCTTCGTTTGTTACCTCCATCAGGTGCGACACGCCCGACTGCGGGGGACGTGAACACCGAAGGTAGAGAGAGGGAGACGACGCCATGGCGGGACAGAAGATCCGCATCCGTCTGAAGTCATATGACCACGAGGTCATCGACAACGCAGCGAAAAAGCTCGTCGACGAAGTTACCCGTACTGGAGCGTCGGTTGTGGGACCGGTGCCGCTGCCCACGAAGCGCAGCGTTTTTACCGTGATTCGTTCGCCCCACAAGTACAAGGACAGTCGCGAACAGTTCGAAATGCGTACGCATAAGCGACTGATCGATATTGTCGATCCGACCCTGAAGACAATTGACACCCTGCGTCGCCTGGATCTCCCGGCAGATGTCAGCGTCGAGATCAAGCTCTGAGGTAACGCATCATGACAAAGAACAAGACCGCCGCAGCGCCCGTGAAGGCGCTCCTCGGCGTTAAGCTAGGAATGACCCAGGTGTGGGACGAGAACGCTAATCTCGTTCCGGTTACCGTGGTCAAGGTTGGCAAGAACGTTGTCACCCAGATTCGAACCATGGACACCGACGGCTACGAGGCCCTGCAGATCGCCTCGGGCGAGCTGAAGAACAAGAATGTCACCAAGCCACTCGCGGGCCACTTCGAGAAGGCCGGCGTCGAGCCTCGCCGTTTCGTTGCTGAGATCCGCACCTCCGACGCCGGCGAGTACACGCTCGGCCAGGAGCTCGGCGTGGAGCTGTTCGAGGCCGGCCAGAGCGTCGACGTCGTCGGCAAGTCGAAGGGCAAGGGATTCGCTGGCACGATGAAGCGTCACGGCTTCGCCGGCGTCTCCGCCTCGCACGGTGCGCACCGCAACCACCGCAAGCCCGGTTCGATCGGCGCTTCGGCAACCCCCGGTCGCGTCTTCCGCGGCCAGAAGATGTCTGGACGCATGGGCAACGCCCGCGTCACCGTCCAGAACCTGACCATTCACGCCGTTGACACCGAGAACGATCTTCTCCTTGTCTCGGGCGCTATCCCCGGCAACAAGGGTGGCGTCGTCGTGATCCGTACTGCCGCGAAGGGAGCCTAACGATGGCGGACCTCAAGGTTGACGTTATTGATCTGACCGGCAAGAAGGCCGGCAACGTGGAACTCGACTCGGCCGTCTTCGGTCTCGAGCCGAACATTCCGCTGCTTCACCAGGTGGTTAACGCCCAGCTCGCCGCTCGTCGCGCGGGTACCGCGAAGACCAAGACCCGCGGTGAGGTTTCCGGCGGCGGCATCAAGCCGTGGCGCCAGAAGGGCACTGGCCGCGCCCGCCAGGGCTCGATCCGTGCGCCGCACTGGACCGGCGGCGGCGTCGTTCACGGCCCCGTCCCGCGCGACTACTCGCAGCGCACCCCCAAGAAGATGATCGCTGCCGCTCTGCGTCAGTCGCTCTCGGATCGTGCCAAGCATGACCGCGTGCACATCGTCAAGGGCTTCGTGGAGGGCGACAAGCCGTCCACCAAGGTCGCACTCAAGTTCCTGCTCGAGGTGACCGAGGGCCGCAAGGCGCTGGTCGTCGTCGATCGCACGGACGAGCTGACGATCCTGTCGCTGCGTAACGCCCAGGAAGCACACTTGCTCTACTTTGACCAGCTCAACGCGTACGACGTCCTCGTCGCCGACGACGTCGTGTTCACCGAAGCTGCTTACGAGGCATGGACGAACAAGGAGGAGACGAAGTGACTCACGCTGCGTTCCAGAACAAGGATCCTCGCGACGTCATCATCGAGCCGGTAGCCTCCGAAAAGGCCGCCCGCCTCGAGGACGAGGGCAAGTACACGTTCATCGTTGACCCGCGCGCCAACAAGACCGAGATCAAGATCGCGATCGAGAAGATCTTCGGTGTCAAGGTTGCTTCGGTTAACACCCAGAACCGTCAGGGCAAGGCCCGCCGCACTCGCGATGGCATTGGCCGCCGCAAGGCCACCAAGCGCGCCATCGTCACCCTGCGCGAGGGCACCATCGACATCTACGGCGATATCGTCGGCTAAGCCGACGGGAAGTATTGAGGAACACTCATGGGAATTCGCAAGTACAAGCCGACGACCCCGGGTCGTCGCGGTTCGAGCGTTGCCGACTTCGTCGAGATCACCCGATCTACGCCGGAGAAGTCGCTGCTGCGCCCGCTGCCGAAGACCGGTGGTCGTAACAACCACGGTCGTATCACCACGCGTCACATCGGTGGTGGCCACAAGCGCCAGTACCGCGTGATCGATTTCCGTCGTCACGACAAGGACGGCGTGCCCGCCAAGGTCGCTCACATCGAGTACGATCCGAACCGCACCGCGCGCATCGCGCTGCTGCACTACGTCGACGGCGAGAAGCGCTACATCCTCGCCCCCGAAGGCGTCAAGCAGGGCACGATGGTGGAGAACGGTCCGAACGCGGACATCAAGCCCGGCAACAACCTCCCGATCCGTAACATCCCGGTCGGTACGGTTATCCACGCCGTGGAGCTCCGCCCGGGTGGCGGCGCCAAGCTCGCCCGCTCGGCCGGCTCGTCCGTCCAGCTGGTCGCGAAGGAAGGTAAGTACGCCCACCTGCGCCTGCCGTCGGGCGAAATCCGCCTGGTCGACACCCGCTGCCGCGCCACCGTTGGTGAGGTCGGCAACGCCGAGCAGTCGAACATCAACTGGGGCAAGGCTGGCCGCATGCGCTGGAAGGGCGTCCGCCCGACCGTCCGCGGTGTCGTCATGAACCCGTTCGACCACCCGCACGGTGGTGGCGAGGGCAAGACGTCCGGTGGACGTCACCCGGTCTCCCCGTGGGGCCAGAAGGAATCTCGCACCCGTCATCCGAACAAGCCCAGCGACAAGCTCATCGTGCGCCGTCGCAAGACCGGCAAGAAGTCTCGATAGGAGTAGTCAGCTATGCCGCGTAGTTTGAAGAAGGGCCCCTTCGTCGACGATCACCTTCAGAAGAAGGTTGATGAGCAGAACGAGAAGGGCACCCACAACGTCATCAAGACCTGGTCGCGCCGTTCGGTCATCACCCCGGACTTCCTTGGTCACACGTTCGCAGTCCACGACGGCCGCAAGCATGTGCCGGTGTTCATCACCGAGTCCATGGTCGGCCACAAGCTCGGCGAATTCGCTCCGACTCGCACCTTCAAGGGTCACGAGAAGGACGATCGCAAGGGCCGTCGCCGATAAGGCAGGAGAGGCAGAATAATGGAAGCAAAGGCACAGGCGCGCTACGTCCGCGTCACGCCGCAGAAGGCTCGCCGAGTGATCAACGAGATCCGCGGTTTGAATGCAACCAACGCCTTGGACGTGCTCGAGTTTGCACCCCAGGCTGTTGCCCGCGACGTTCGCAAGATCGTCCAGTCGGCAATCGCCAACGCCCGTTACGCAGCCGGCCAGGCCGGCGAGCGCTTCGATGAGTCCGCTCTCGAGATCCTCGAGACCTACGTGGATGAGGGCCCGACCATGAAGCGCATCCAGCCGCGCGCCCAGGGGCGTGCGAATCGGATCATGAAGCGTACGAGTCACATCACCGTCATCGTCGGAACCAAGGAGGCCTAAGAATGGGACAGAAAGTTAATCCGGTAGGTTTCCGTCTTGGTATCACCACGGACCACCGCTCGAAGTGGTTCACGGACTCCAACGAGGCCGGCAAGACCTACGCCGACTTCCTCGGTGAGGACATCAAGATCCGCAAGATGATCGAGAAGAACCTCGAGCGCGCGGGCGTGTCCCGCGTCAACATCGAGCGTCGCAACGAGCGCGTGGTCATCGACATCCACACCGCTCGCCCCGGCATCGTCATCGGCCGCCGTGGCGCCGAGGCTGACCGCCTCCGCCAGGACCTGGAGAAGCTGACCGGCAAGTCCGTCCAGCTCAATATCCTCGAGGTTAAGAACCCGGAAGCCGACGCCCAGCTCGTGGCTCAGGGCATCGCCGAGCAGCTCGCATCCCGCGTCTCCTTCCGGCGCGCCATGCGCAAGGGCATCCAGTCCGCGCAGCGCGCCGGTGCCAAGGGCATCCGCGTGCAGTGCTCCGGTCGTCTCGGCGGCGCCGAGATGTCCCGCTCGGAGTTCTACCGTGAGGGCCGTGTGCCGCTGCACACCCTGCGCGCCAACATCGACTACGGCTTCTACGAGGCCCGCACCACTTTCGGCCGCATCGGCGTGAAGGTGTGGATCTACCGCGGTGACGTCACCGACGTCGAGTACTACCGCTCCCTGACCGAGGCCCCGCGTGGTCGCGGCGGCCGTGGCCGTGGCGAGCGCCGTGGTGAGCGTCGTGGCGGTAACCGTGGTCGTCAGAATCAGGCCGAGCAGGCCACCACCGAGGCGCCCGCCGCTCCGGCAGCTGAGGCGCCCGCTACCCAGGAAACGGAGGCCTGAGTTACATGCTCATTCCCCGCCGAACCAAGCATCGCAAGCAGCACCGCCCGAACCGTCATGGCATGGCCAAGGGTGGCAGCACCCTGGCTTTCGGTGAGTACGGCATCCAGGCTCTCGAGCCGGCCTACGTGACCAACCGCCAGATCGAGGCTGCCCGTATCGCGATGACCCGTCACGTCAAGCGAGGCGGCAAGGTCTGGATCAACATCTTCCCGGATCGCCCGCTTACGAAGAAGCCGGCCGAAACCCGTATGGGTTCTGGTAAGGGCTCAGTCGAATGGTGGGTTGCCAACGTCAAGCCCGGCCGCGTTCTGTTCGAGCTGGCCGGTGTTGACGAGCAGCTGGCTCGTGAGGCCATGTCCCGCGCCCAGCACAAGCTCCCCATGAAGACTCGTTTTATTACCCGTGAGGATGGTGAATAATGGCTAAGGGCATTACCACTGAAGAGCTCGATCAGCTCACCGATGTTGAGCTCGCCGAGCGCCTCCAGGAGGCGAAGGCTGAACTGTTCAACCTTCGTTTCTCGGCCGTGACCCATCGCCTGGAAGACTCCGGCCGTCTGAAGGAGGTGCGTCGCTCCATTGCGCGCATCTACACGGTCGCCCGCGAGCGCGAGCTCGGAATCCGCACCGCCCCGACGGCTAAGAAGAAGTAGAGGAAGCGCGATGAGCGAGCAGGAAAAGAACGTACAGACGCAGCGCAACTACCGCAAGGTTCGCACCGGCTACGTCGTGTCCGACAAGATGGACAAGACCGTCGTGGTCGAGGTCGAAGATCGCCGCAAGCACGCGCTTTACGGCAAGGTTATGACCCGGTCCAAGCGCATCAAGGCTCATGATGAGACGAACGAGGTTCGCGAGGGCGATCTCGTGCGCATCATGGAGACCCGACCGCTGTCCGCGACCAAGCACTTCCGTGTGGTCGAGGTCATCGAGAAGGCCAAGTAATCTCAGGTATCTTTACCTGAGAAAACATCCGTTCGGCAAGGCTCAATATTGAGAACCGGCACGACGACAGGAGATAAGTAAATGATCCAGCAGGAGACGCGACTGAAGATCGCTGATAACACGGGTGCGAAGGAAATTCTTTGCATGCGTGTGCTCGGCGGTTCTGGTCGGCGCTACGCCGGAATTGGCGACGTGATCGTCGCCGCTGTCAAGGATGCAATCCCTGGCGGCAATGTCAAGAAGGGCGACGTGGTCAAGGCCGTCGTCGTCCGCACGAAGAAGCACACGCGCCGTGCAGACGGCTCGTACATTAAGTTCGATGAGAACGCTGCTGTCATTTTGAAGAATGACACCGAGCCGCGCGGCACCCGTATCTTCGGCCCCGTCGCACGCGAGCTTCGCGACAAGCAGTTCATGCGCATCGTTTCGCTCGCGCCGGAGGTGATCTAACATGGCGAAGATCAAGAAGGGTGACCTCGTCCAGGTCATCGCAGGCCGTGACAAGGGCATGCAGGGCCGAGTCCTGCAGGTCCGTGACGATCGCGTCGTGGTTGAGGGCGTCCAGCGCGTCAAGAAGCACACCCGGGTTGGCCGTACCGACCGTGGTGGTACGACCGGTGGCATTGAGACCGTCGAGGCGCCGATTCACATCTCGAACGTGATGCTTGTTGGCCCGGACAAGAAGCCTATCCGCGTGGGATTCCGCGAGGTTGAGGTGGAGCGTAACGGCCGCAAGAAGATCATGCGCGAGCGCATCGGCCGCCGTGGCGGAGAGGAGATCGAGCTGTGACCCCTCGTCTGAAGACCAAGTACCGCGAGGAGATCCTCCCGGCGCTGCAGAAGGAGTTCAACCACACCAACGTGAACAACGTGGGTGGTCTGGACAAGATCGTCGTCAACATGGGCGTGGGCGAAGCCGCTCGCGATTCCAAGATCCTCGACGGCGCGATTGCGGACATCACCGCGATCACCGGCCAGAAGCCCCAGGTGACGAAGGCCCGCAAGTCCATCGCGCAGTTCAAGCTGCGTGAGGGTCAGGCCATCGGTTGCCACGTCACCCTCCGCGGTGACCGCATGTGGGAGTTCCTGGACCGTCTTCTGTCCACCGCGCTGCCGCGCATCCGCGACTTCCGCGGCCTGTCGCCCAAGCAGTTCGACGGCAACGGGAACTACACGTTCGGCCTGACCGAGCAGACCGTGTTCCACGAGATCGACATGGACAAGATTGATCGCGTCCGCGGCATGGATATCACCTTTGTCACCACCGCGACGACCGACGACGAGGGCCGCGCGCTCCTGCGCCACCTCGGCTTCCCGTTCAAGGAGGACTAATGGCAAAGACTGCTCTCAAGCAAAAGGCGGCCCGGAAGCCGAAGTACGCTGTTCGCGCCTACACGCGCTGTCAGCGTTGCGGTCGTCCGCACTCCGTCTACCGTAAGTTCGGCCTGTGCCGAGTCTGTGTTCGTGAGATGGCCCTCGCGGGCGAGCTCCCGGGCGTAAAGAAGGCAAGCTGGTAAGAAACTACGTCGCAGGTCCGGTAAGGAAACCACGACGAGGAAGGGCTGTGGCCCGATGTCTATGACAGACCCCATTGCAGATATGCTCACGCGTCTGCGCAACGCCAACTCGGCGTTCCACGAGTCGGTTGAAATGCCGTACTCGAAGATGAAGGCGTCGATCGCCGACATCCTCAAGCGTGAGGGTTACATTGACGGTTTCACCGTCGAAGACGCCAAGGTGGGCAAGACGCTCACCCTGACCCTGAAGTACGGCCCGAACCGCGAGCGCTCGCTCGCCGGCCTGCGCCGCATTTCGAAGCCGGGACTTCGCGTGTACGCCAAGTCGACCAATCTCCCTCAGGTCCTGGGCGGCCTGGGCGTGGCAATCTTGTCCACGTCCTCCGGCCTCCTCACCGACCGCGAGGCCAAGGACAAGGGCGTAGGTGGGGAAGTCCTCGCCTACATCTGGTAGAAGGAAGGGCTGCAATGTCACGTATTGGTAAGCTCCCAATTTCTATCCCGTCCGGCGTCGACGTCGCCATTGATGGCAACAACGTCAAGGTCAAGGGACCGAAGGGCGAGCTTGAGCTCACCGTCGCGTCCCCGATCGAGGTCAAGGTGGAGGACGGCCAGATCGTCGTCACCCGTCCGAATGACGAGCGCGAGTCGCGTTCGCTTCACGGCCTGACCCGTACCCTCGTGGCTAATAACATCATTGGCGTGACCGAGGGTTACAAGAAGGACCTTGAGATTCACGGTACCGGTTACCGCGTGCTGGCTAAGGGCTCGGACCTCGAGTTCTCCCTCGGCTACTCGCACACGATCCTGGTCAAGGCCACCGAGGGCATCTCCTTCGTGGTTGAAGGGCCGACCAAGTTCTCGGTCGTCGGTATCGACAAGCAGAAGGTTGGCGAGATGGCCGCCTCTATTCGCAAGCTGCGCAAGCCCGAACCATACAAGGGCAAGGGTATTCGTTACGCTGGCGAGCAGGTGCGTCGCAAGGCTGGAAAGGCTGGTAAGTAATGTCTAGTCACAAGTTTGCTGCGCGTAAGCGCCGCCACCAGCGCCTTCGCAAGCGCGTCGTTGGAACCGCTGAGCGTCCCCGTCTGGCCGTCTCCCGTTCGAACCGTCACATGATCGCCCAGGTCATCGACGATTCGGAGGGCAAGACCCTGGCCTACGCCTCCACGCTCGAGGCCGACTTCCCGTCGGACACCGAGGGCAAGGTGGGCGCCGCCCGCATCGTGGGTGAGCGCATTGGTAAGCGCGCGATCGAGGCCGGCGTTTCCGCCGTCGTTCTCGACCGCGGTGGAAACAAGTATCACGGTCGCGTGGCCGCGGTTGCCGATGGCGCCCGCGAAGCCGGCCTGAACCTGTGATCTGAAACGAGAGGATATAGACATGGCTGCAGAGCAGCGTGGACGCCGCTCCGAGGGTGACCGCGAGGAGCGCGGCAACCGCGAGCGTCGCAACGAGCGTCGTACCGATCGTCGCGCAGATGACAGGAATGCCTACATCGAGCGCGTCGTGACCATTAACCGTGTTGCCAAGACCGTCAAGGGCGGCCGTCGCATGGCCTTCACCGCGCTCGTCGTGGTGGGCGATGGCAACGGCACCGTTGGCGTCGGCTACGGCAAGGCCAAGGAAGTGCCGGCCGCTATTGCGAAGGGCACCGAGAAGGCGAAGAAGAACTTCTTCAAGGTTCCGCGCATCGGCACCACCATCCCGCACCTGGTGCAGGGCGAGGACGCCGCCGGCGTCGTCCTCCTGCGTCCGGCGTCCGCCGGTACCGGCGTTATCGCGGGTGGCCCGGTTCGCGCCGTCATGGAGGCCGCTGGCATCCATGACATCCTGTCGAAGTCGCTTGGCTCGTCCAACGCGATCAACATCGTGCACGCCACCGTCGCGGCGCTCAAGCAGCTTGAGCAGCCCGAGGCGGTTGCGGCTCGCCGTGGCCTGCCTGTTGACCAGGTTGCCCCGGCTGCGATGCTCCGGGTCCGTGCCGAGCACGAGGCCAAGGAGCGCGAGGACGCCGAGCTCGAAGCTAAGCGCGAAGAGAACGAGGCTGCCGCCGCGGGAGTTGGTGCATGATGCTGAAGATTACGCAGAAGAAGGGCCTCGTTGGGGCCACGCAGTCCCAGAAGGCGACCATCGCCTCCCTTGGCCTGCACAAGATTCACCAGAGCGTGACCCACCAGGACAACGCCGCGATCCGCGGCCAGATCCGTAAGGTGACACACCTGGTCGATGTGGAGGAGGTCGAGTAATGACTGATTCGACGACCAAGTCGGAGCCGCTGAAGATTCACGACCTGCGTCCGGCCCCGGGCTCGAACAAAGCCAAGATCCGCGCTGGTCGCGGTGAGGGCGGCAAGCGCGGTAAGACCGCGGGCCGTGGCACCAAGGGTACGCACGCCCGCAACACGGTTCGTCCGGGCTTTGAGGGTGGCCAGATGCCGCTCCACATGCGTTTGCCGAAGCTGCGCGGCTTCAAGAACCCGGCCAAGGTCTACTACCAGGTTGTCAACCTTGACGCCCTGAACGAGTTGTTCCCCGAGGGTGGCGACGTCACCGTCGAGCAGCTCGTGGCCAAGGGCGCGGTTCGCAAGAACCGCCCGGTCAAGATTCTTGGCACCGGTGAGATCACGGTCAAGATCAACGCCGTGGTCGACTCCTGGTCGGCGTCGGCCCAGGCCAAGATCGAGGCCGCTGGCGGAACGCTGGCGAAGCGAGATGCCTAACACTTAGTCAATTGGCCCCCACAACCTGTGGGGGCCAATTGCGTTTCACCGCGATTTGTCGCACATCCGTCCATTTTGGTTATTTGTATCAGGGTGGGAGTAGGTATAGTGAAACGGTGTCTGCCTAGACACCGGCAAGATCTGCATGCGCAGATCTCACGAGCTCGATTGATCGGGCACCACGCGACGGCCCACGGGCTGGCATTTGGAGGATTGTTTTGTTCAAAGCACTGGTATCGGCATTCCGTACACCGGATCTGAGGCGCAAGCTTCTTTTTACGATGTTTATCATGGCGATCTATCGCCTCGGTACCTACATGCCTGCACCGTTTGTGTCGTACGCCAACGTCAAGCAGTGTCTGGACGAGCAGGGTAGCGCTGATCTGTTGACGATGTTGAATATGTTCTCGGGCGGTGGCTTCCTGCAGCTGTCGATCTTCGCCCTGGGCATCATGCCCTACATTACGGCGTCGATTATCGTCCAGCTCATGCGAGTGGTCATCCCGCGCTTCGAGGAGCTACACAAGGAAGGGCAGACCGGTCAGGCGAAGCTGACCGAGTACACCCGTTACCTCACGATCTTTTTGGCTGTCCTCCAGGCCTCGGTGATCGTGTCGGTGGCTAATTCTTCGATCTTCCAGCTGTGCACGGTTGACCCGATCCCGAACGCGAACCCGGGCAAATACCTGCTGACCATCCTCGCGGTGACCGCCGGTACGGGCCTCATCATGTGGCTGGGCGAGCTGATCACCGAGCGCGGAGTTGGCAACGGCATGTCGCTGCTCATCTTCACGGGTATCGCGGCGTCGTTCCCCACGATGCTCACGAACGTCTACCGTTCCGACGGCGGCGTCTCCCGCCTCCTCATCGTGCTCGCGATGTTCCTGGCGATCACGCTCGTGGTCGTGTTCGTGGAGCAGTCCCAGCGTCGCATCCCGGTCCAGTACGCCAAGCGCGTGGTCGGTCGTCGTACTTACGGCGGCACCTCCACCTACATTCCGCTGAAGATCAACATGGCGAACGTGATCCCCGTGATCTTCGCGTCCTCCATCCTTGGCCTGCCGCAAATGATCGCCCAGTTCGGTGACCAGAACTCCGGCTGGACACGCTGGGTGGCGGAGAACTTCTCGCACGGCTCGGGCTGGTACCTGGTCATGTATGCGCTCCTCATCATCTTCTTCGCGTTCTTCTACACCTCCATCACGTTTAACCCGGAGGAGATCGCGGACAACATGAAGCGTTACGGCGGCTTCGTGCCGGGCATACGCGCCGGGCAGCCGACCGCCGACTACCTGCGCTACGTCATTAACCGCATCAACTGGGTGGGTGCGATGTACCTCGCGATTATCGCGCTCATTCCGCAGATCGTCTTCAACTCCATGGGTATTAATTCCCTATCCTTCGGTGGAACGTCGATTATTATTCTCGTGGGCGTCGGCCTCCAGACCGTGAAGGACATCGACGCTCAGCTCCAACAGCGTCACTATGAAGGATTCCTCCGATGAATTACCGTCTCGTCATTGTTGGCCCTCCCGGGGCTGGCAAGGGCACGCAGGCAGCCGGCGTCTCTGAACGCCTGGGCATTCCGTGGCTTTCTACCGGCCAGGCGTTTCGCGACGTCATTACGTCCGGTTCCGAGCTCGGCGATCTGATCGCCTCCTACATCAATGAGGGCAACCTCGTGCCTGACGAGCTGACGGATCGCCTTGTGGCCTCTCGCCTGGATGAAACGGGCGCGGAGAATGGCTTCCTCCTTGATGGGTATCCGCGAACGCTCGCGCAGGTCGAGGCGTTGGACAAGATGCTCGAGGAGCGGGATGCTCCGCTCGACGCCGTGATTGAGCTCGACTTCCCGGAGGAGGCGATCGTGGATCGTCTTCTCAAGCGAGCCGAGGTTGAGGGGCGCGAGGATGACACGGAAGAGGTCATCCGCCACCGTATTGAGGTCTACCACGAGAAGACCCAGCCGCTTTTGGACGTCTACCGCAAGCGCGGGATCCTCGTGCCGATCGACGGCCGCGGCACGATCGAAGAAGTGCGCGACCGCCTGATTGCCGGCTGCCGGGCTTTCCTGGGCTCAAAGTGATCGAGTACAAGTCTGACGCCCAGATCGTCGCCATGCGCAAGGCTGGCCTTGTGGTGGCGGCGATTCACACGGCGTTGCGCGATCAGATTCGTGCGGGCATGACCACGGCGGACCTCGACGCGATTGCCCTCGACGTCCTGCAAGCCCACGGCGCGGTCTCCAATTTTTACGGGTACTACGACTACCCGGGCCAGATTTGCACGTCGGTCAACGACGTCGTCGTCCACGGTATCCCCGGCCCGCTCGAGTTGCAGCCGGGGGACCTGGTGTCGATGGACTGCGGCGCCGTCGTCGATGGGTGGCACGGGGATGCCGCGATTTCGGTGGTCCTGCCCGGGGGAGACCCGCAGGTGCGGGAGGCGCGCGAGCGGCTGAATGACATCACACGTGAATCGATGTGGGTAGGGATTGCGGCGATGGCCACCGGGAAGCGTGTGGCGGACATCGGCAACGCGATCGACGACTACGTCACCGGCCTCGACGACGCCGACCAGCCCGACATCCTGCTCGACTACGTCGGCCACGGGATTGGCACGTCGATGCATCAGGACCCGGAGGTCCTCAATTATCGCACGTCGGGGCGTAGCCCGAAGCTCAAGCGCGGAATGGTGCTGTGCATCGAGCCGATGCTGGCGGCGGGCAACCAGGCCACGAGCGTCGACGACGACGAGTGGACGGTGCGCACGCAGGACGGCTCGGACGCCTGCCACTGGGAGCACATGGTGGCCAAGCACAAGGGTGGCATCTGGGTGCTGACCGCGCCGGACGGGGGAGTCGAAGGGCTCGCGCCGTACGGCATTGTTCCCGTCCCGCTCGAGGCGTGACGAGATACACCGCGAACGCCCTTTCGAACGGTTGGGCCGATCCCGTAGTATTGAACGTTGGTGCCACGTCGGTACCCGTCGGATCCGTCCGGCGATAGCAATTTCAGTTAAGCGGGGAACATGGCGAAAAAAGAAGGCGTCATCGAGGTAGAGGGCACGGTCACTGAGGCCTTGCCTAACGCGATGTTTCGTGTCGAGTTGGAAAACGGGCATATGGTGCTCGCACACATCTCTGGCAAGATGCGTCAGCACTACATCAGGATCCTTCCGGAAGACCGGGTGGTTGTAGAGCTCACGCCCTACGATCTCAGCCGCGGCCGGATCGTTTATCGCTACAAGTAAACCGCACTCTACCGCCACTTTGGCAACAGGAAGCACCCGAATGAAGGTCAAGCCTAGTGTTAAGAAGATCTGCGACAACTGCAAGGTGATTCGTCGCCACGGTCGCGTCATGGTTATCTGCGATAACCCGCGCCACAAGCAGCGCCAAGGCTAAGTCACAGATCGCGGGGTAACCCGCAGCAATTGCATTACTAGTGCGAAAGCACAACCCTCAGTCCGAAGGCTGAGGCCCGATCAGGGACAGTAATGCTCCACACCTTCGGAAGAAGACAATAGGGAGCCACAACATGGCACGTCTTTCCGGCGTTGATCTCCCGCGCGAAAAGCGCGTCGAGATTGCGCTTACGTACATTTTCGGCATCGGCCGGACCCGTTCTCAGGAGACCCTCGCGGCCACCGGTGTGAATCCGGACATCCGCGTGAAGGATCTGACCGAGGAGGATCTGGTTAAACTCAAGAACCACATCGACGAGCACTACAAGGTCGAGGGCGATCTTCGCCGCGAGATCCAGGCCGACATTCGCCGCAAGGTCGAGATTGGTTGCTACCAGGGTATCCGCCACCGTCGTGGCCTGCCCGTGCACGGTCAGCGTACGAAGACGAACGCGCGTACCCGCAAGGGTCCGAAGCGGACTGTCGCAGGCAAGAAGAAGTAGGGTAGAGGAGTTTAAACATGCCACCTAAGACTCAGCGCCGCCCGCGTAAGGCTGCGCGTAAGAACGTCCTCAACGGACAGGCGCACATCAAGTCCACCTTCAATAACACGATCGTCTCGATCACCGATGCCAAGGGCGAGGTCCTCGCTACGGCGTCGGCGGGCATGGTCGGCTTCAAGGGTTCGCGTAAGTCCACGCCGTACGCCGCTCAGCTCGCCGCTGAGAATGCCGCGCGTCGTGCGATGGACATGGGCCTGAAGAAGGTCGACGTCTTCGTCAAGGGCCCGGGCTCCGGCCGCGAGACCGCGATTCGTTCGCTGACCGCGTCCGGCCTGGAGGTCACCTCGATTTCCGACGTGACCCCGCAGGCGCATAACGGCTGCCGCCCGCCCAAGCGCCGTCGTGTGTGATCGCAGGCCCTTTGGGGCCTCAAGCCGCAGGGCCACGCCCTGCAGGGGATGAACCCACATCAGAGAATCAGGGTGTCATATAGCGGGCACCCGTTGAAAGGACATCACCAGTGATCATTGAACAGCGACCCACGCTGACGGAAGAGAAGCTTTCCGATACACGTTCGCGTTTCACGCTCGACCCGCTCGAGCCCGGCTTCGGCTACACGCTGGGTAACTCCCTGCGTCGTACGCTGCTGTCCTCGATCCCCGGCGCAGCCATCACCTCGATTCACATCGACGGCGTCCTGCACGAGTTCTCGACTGTTCCCGGCTGCAAGGAAGATGTCGCCGAGATCATCTTGAACCTCAAGGAGCTCGTTGTGACCTCCGAGCACGATGAGCCGGTTCTCATGTACCTGCGCAAGCAGGGCCCGGGTCAGGTCCTGGCCTCGGACATCACGCCCCCGTCGGGCGTGGAGATCCACAACCCGGACCTCGTGATCGCCACCCTCAATGAGAAGGGCAAGATCGAGGTTGACCTGACTGTCGAGCGCGGCCGCGGTTACGTGTCCGCTGCGCAGAACAACTCGCCGGATTACGAGATCGGTCGTATTCCGATCGATTCGATCTACTCGCCGGTGGTGAAGGTTTCCTACAAGGTCGAGGCCACGCGTGTGGGCCAGCGTACCGACTTCGACAAGCTCATTGTCGACGTGGAGACCAAGCCGTCCACCCAGCCGCGTGACGCGTTCGCGTCCGCCGGCAAGACCCTTGTCGAGCTCTTTACGCTGTGCACGGAGCTCAATGAAGAGGTGGAGGGCCTGGAGCTCAAGGAAGCCCCTGTTGTCGAGCAGCAGTCCTCGGATCTGCAGCGCCCGATCACGATCCTGAACCTGCCCGCCCGCTCGCAGAATTGCCTGCAGCGCGAGGGCATCCACACGATCGGTGAGCTCGTCATGCGCTCGGAGGCTGACCTCCTCGATATCCGTAACTTCGGCGCCAAGTCGATTGAGGATGTCAAGGATGAGCTGGCCAAGCTCGATCTTCGTCTGAAGGATTCGCCCACGGGCTTCATGTCCGGTTTCGGTGACGACTACGGCATGCAGTTCAGCGACGACGCGTAATTTAGGAATTACCTTCGCCTGGGACTAGGACGCCGCAGGCGAAGGCGCGGAAGAGCTCGCAGAGCTTGCCCGCACAGTTATTGAGGAGTAAATATGCCCAAGCCCGCAAAGGGTCCGCGCCTCGGGGGCAGCCCGTCCCACGAGCGCAAGATTATTGCCAACCTGTGCAAGTCGCTCATCATGAATGAGCAGGTTGTGACCACGGAGGCCCGTGCCAAGCGCGTGCGTCCGCACATCGAGAAGCTCATCACGAAGGCGAAGAAGGGCGACACCTACAACCGTCGCCTCGCCCTCAAGGTCCTCGGCGACCGCGAGGTTGCCTACGTCCTGTTCGAGGAGCTCGCCCCGAAGTTCGCCGAGCGCAACGGTGGCTACACCCGTACCACCAAGCTGCCGAACCGCAAGGGTGACAACGCTCCGATGGCCCTGATCGAGCTCGTTCTCGAGCCGGTCTCGCCCAAGCAGGCCGTTGTCAAGGAGGCCGAGAAGGCTGCCCAGAAGGCCGCTGAGGCTGAGGAGGCCGAGGTTGAGGAGGCCGCAGTCGAGGCCGAGGAGGCCCCGGCTGAGGCTGAGGACGCTCCGGCGGAGGACACCGAGTAAGAAGCTCGCATGAACGATGCCCGGCATAAGCCGGGCATCGTTGTATCACGGGTGCGGTTCGGACCGATTTAAATGAACTGGACGATTCCGGGGTGATCTCCTCATATACGAAGATCTCCCCGGAATCGTCCAAAAGTTTTTAGTGGGTCGAGCCTGACGTCGCTTGAATTCAGACCCACTCGACCCGCTCGAGGTCGACACCGTGGGCTGCCGCGTTGGCGTCGATCACCTGGTGGAGCCAGTGGGTGAGCCCGGGGGCGACGTCGTCGTAGTGGGCGCGGAAGCGCCGGTCAGCGACATAGCCACGCCCAAGGATGACGTGTTTGGCGTGTGTGACGGGGAAGAAGCCCTCGGATAGAAGTGCCCGATGCTCCTCGGCAAGGGCGTTTGCCTCCTCAGAGCCGGGGACGACGCCGGCCTGCATGGCCTGGGCGAGCCGGGTTTCGACGTCGTGCTGGCACCTGGCCACCCTCTCCCAGTCGGCCTTGGTCATGCGGGCTTGGCGCTTGGCTGAGATCTCCCAGTCAGATGTTTCGCCGTAGGCCTCCTCGGCTTCGGCCTGGTAGGCGGGGAAGTTGGCCTCGCCCAGGATTGCGGCGACCTCGTCGACGCTAAGTTCGTGATTGTTCATGGCATCCTCCAGAAGGTAGTCGAGGGCGTCGATCATGCGTGTCAGTTCGCCCTGTTTTTCCATGAGAAGCTGGCGCTGGCGGCGTAGGTGGTCGACGCCGGTACCCGGCCCGGCGAGCAGATCTCGGATCGCGTCAAGGCTCATGCCAGTGGCTCGGTAGGCCATGACCTGCTGGAGACGGGCGATGTCGGTGTCGGAGTAGAGGCGGTAGTCGGACCAGGTGCGCTCGGGAACCACGAGCCCGCGCTCCTCCCAATAGTGGAGCGTTCGTACCGAGATTCCCAGGAGCTGGGCTACGTCACCAACTGTTCTCATATCTCGATCATGGTTCCTGACGCGGCGTGAGGGTCAAGGGAGACTTAGAGTGTGATGAACAGGAACAGTCCGAATGCGCCGGTCATCCCGATGAGTACCCACTTGAACTTGACCAGGATCGCCACGTACTCGCGTAGGAAGGCGGGGCGGCACAGTGCGCGCTAGAGCACCTTCGCCAGGAATTCCTTGGTGCGAGGGTGGGAGGGGTGGTCGAAGACGTCGGCGGGGGTGCCGGATTCGACGATCTGGCCCTCGTCCATAAGGATCACCTGGTCGGAGACTTCGCGGGCGAAGCCGATCTCGTGGGTGACCACCACCATGGTCATGCCCTGGGCGGCGAGGTTTTTCATGACGGCGAGCACCTCGCCCACAAGCTCGGGGTCGAGCGCGGAGGTGGGCTCGTCGAAGAGCATGAGCTCCGGTTGCATGGCGAGCGCCCGGGCGATGGCGACGCGCTGCTGCTGGCCGCCGGAGAGCTCGGCGGGGTAGTGGCTGGCGCGGTCGGCGAGCCCGACCTGGGCGAGCAGCTCCTCGGCGCGCTTCTTCGCGGCCGCTTTCTCCACGCCTTTGACCTGGATCGGGGCCTCCATGACGTTCTCGAGCGCGGTCATGTGCGGGAAGAGGTTGAAGCGCTGGAAGACCATCCCAATTTGCGTGCGCTGGACGGCCACCTGCTTTTCGGTGAGCTCGTGGAGTTTGCCGTCCACCTTCCGGTAGCCCATGAGCTGCCCGTCGACGATGATCGACCCGGCCTGAATCGTCTCCAGTACGTTGATGCACCGCAAGATGGTGGACTTGCCGGAGCCGGAGGGGCCGAGGATGGTGGTGACCGACCCACGCGGCACGTCGAAGCTGACCCCGCGCAGGACGTGGAGGTTGTCGAAGAACTTGTGGACGTCGTGGACCTCAACCATGTTCATAGCGTTCTCTTTTCCCAAAGTCTCAGTTAGCAGGGCGGCGCGCCTTAGGGCGTGTATTCGATCATCGGGTTGTCAACCGTGGTGCCGGCGGCGTTGATCGCGGCCTGGCGCGAGCGGCGTTGCTTGGCCTTTGCGCGCCGGGAGAGCCGGTCGACGTCGCCGTCCTTGACCCCGCGCCCGTAGTAGGCCTCGATGTAGTGCTGGCCGACCATGAGGATAGAGGTGATGGCGAGATACCAGATGACGGCGATGAGCAGCCACGGGATTTGGCGCAGGGAGGCGAAGCCGAGGGCGTTGGTGACGTAGGTAAGGTCGAGGGTGAAGGGGACGGCGGAGACGAGCGAGGTGGTCTTGAGCATGGAGATCGTCTCGTTGCCGGTGGGCGGGATGATGACGCGCATGGCCTGCGGGAACACGATCCGGCGCAGCACCTGGCCGCGCGACATGCCGAGCGCTTTGGCGGCCTCCTCCTGGCCGGCGTCGACAGAGTTGAGGCCGGAGCGGACGATCTCGGACAGGTAGGCGCCCTCGTTGAGGCCGAGCCCGAGCACGGCGTAAATGAACATCGTGCGCTGGAGGTCGCCGGGGACTAGCCGGTTGGGGTTGAGGGTGAAGAAGTTGATGTCCGTCCATGGGATGCCCACGGTAATCGTGGTGAACAGGGTGCCGATGAGACCCCAGAAGATGAGCTGGGTGTAGATCGGGGTGCCGCGGAAGAACCAGATGTAGGCCATCGCCACCCAGCGCAGCACGGGGTTTTGGGAGCGGCGCATGACGGCCATGGTGACGGCAAGGATGATGCCAAGCACCATGGCCCCCACGGTGAGTGCGAGGGTCCAGCCCACCGCCCTGATGACTTCGGGGCGGAAGAGGTTGGCCCACACCACGTCCCAGTGCCAGTTGGGGTTGGTGATGAGCACGTTGATGATCATGAGGGCGAAGATGCCCACGACGACGGCGGAGACGATGCGCCCCCAGTGCCGGACGGGGACGGCGTCGATGATTTCGATGTTGTCGTGCATGGTGTGCTTTCTGAGGACCACGGGAGGGGTGGGCAAAGGCCCCGGGCGGCAACCAAGCCGCCGACCCGGGGTTGCGCGATTAGGAGGCGGGGTTGAGCACGGCCTGGTCGGCTACGCCCTCGGAGATGCCCCAGGTGTCGAAGATGGCCTTGAGCTGGCCGTCGTCCATGAGCTTTTGGAGTGCGGCCTGGATGGCGGCGGTGAGCTCGGCGCTGTCCTTGGGGGTGACGATGCCGTACGAGGCGGAGTCCTCGACCTCGCCGATGCGCTCGATCTTGCCCTCGTTGAGGGAAATGGCGTAGTCGGCCACGGGGGAGTCGGTGTACATGGCGTCCACCTGGCCCGACGCCACGCGCAGGGTGACGGCGGACTGTTCGGACAAGGACTGGATCTGGATCGGGTCGTCCTTGCACTGGCCCTCGTTCATGTCGGCGAGGACTTCTTCCTGGTAGGTGCCGGTCTGGACGCCCACCACTTTGCCGCACGGCTGGGTCTGGTCAAAGCCGTTGGGGTTGCCGGCGGGCACGGCCCAGGACGAGCCGGCCTGGAGGTATTTGATCATGTCGACCACGTCTTGGCGGTCGGCGTTGATGGTGAAGTTCGCGATGCCGATCTCGTAGCGGGTGCCGATGCCGGGGATGATCGCGGCGAATTCGGCTTGCTGGAATTCGACGTCGAGTCCAAAGACCTTGCCGATCGCGTTGCCCATGTCGATGTCGTAGCCGAGCGGGGTGACGCCGTCGGGGGCGTAGAACTCGGCGGGGGCAAAGAAGATGTTGGTGCCGACCACCAGCTTGCCGTCGGCGGCGATCGCCTCGGGGACCATGGCGGCGATCTTGTCGTCCTTGGTGATGCCGGACAGGTCGGCGGCGAGCATACCCTCGCTCGTGGCGTCGCTTGCGTTGACGTCGTCGTTGGAGCAGGCCGCGAGCGTGAGTGCAAGGGTGGCGGCTGCGATGGCCGAGATCGTGCGCTTCATGATTCCTCCGTAGAACGTGGGTGCGCCTGCGTGGCGCACTCACAAGTATATGCGTTGGAGCGAATAAGTATGCAACTGTTCCATGGTGTGGTCGCCCACAGTACTTGCGCTTCGGAGGGTTCACGACGCCGTCGCGCGGCTTTCGCGGGTACGCGGTCTCGCGATGGCGCCTGGCTACCTGCCGACCATCGACCAGGCGCGCACGCCCCCGGCCATCCCGGCCATGTTGGGCACCCAGTTCGCCTGCGGCATGCGGGCGCGCACGGAGTCGGTCACGCGCGCGGCGTTGCCCCCGCCGATATACAACGAGTCCCAGCGGAAGACGGGCCACAGGGTCTCCACGGCCTTGGCCACGCGGCGCGACCAGGCCGAATCGCCGAGGCGGACGCGCTCGTGTTCGCCGAGGATGTCGTCGAAGGTGAGTCCCCAGCGCACGGTGGCGTGTGAGATTTCGAGATGGGGTGCGAGGCGGCCGTTGTCGAGGAAGGCCGAGCCGAGACCGGTGCCGAGGGTCAGCACGAGTTCGAGCCCCTTGCCGGACACGATCCCCGCGGCGGCAACCTCGGCGTCATTGAGTACGAGCGCGGGCACGCCGAAGCGCGCCTCGAGCGCGGTTTGCATGTCCTGCCCGTTCCAGGCGTGCTCGAGGTTGGGCAGGATGCGCGTGTGGGGGCCGGCGCGGCGGATGTAGTGCGGGGTGTAGGCCACCACGCCGTGGCGGATCATGCCGGGCATGCCAAGCGTCATGCGGTCGATGTGCGGCGCGCCGAGCTGGGAAAGCTGGGCCTCGATGACCTGAAGCAGGTCCTCGGGGGAGAAGGGGTAGGGGACCGGGGTGCGCACCACGTCGCTGCGCTGGAACCCGCCCGCGTCCAGGACGCAGGACTTGATGCCGCCACCGCCGCAGTCGACGGCGAGCGTGTAAATCTGGGATGCGTCCATGCTTAGACGGTAGCGCAAAAGTCTAGACATTCGATAGTTTCTACAGGCCCGCCCGGCCCCGTAGTCTGGGGGCATGAGGATTCGCATCGATCTGTCCTACGACGGCACCGGCTTCCACGGCTGGGCCGCCCAGCCCGGCCTGCGCACGGTCCAGGGCGAACTCGAGTCGGCGCTCGCGATGATCCTGCGCCAGGATGTGGCGCTCACGGTGGCGGGCCGCACCGACGCCGGGGTCCACGCCGCCGGACAATGCGCGCACCTCGACGTCGCCCCCGCGGCCTGGGAGGCACTGCCCGGGCGCTCCAGTCGCACCCCGGGCGAGGCGCTGGTGGCGAAGGTCAACGCGATCACGGCGCGCGGGGCGGGCGGGGCGCCGGGCTACACGGATGTCATCGTGGGCGACGCCCGGGCGGTCCCGCAGGACTTCGACGCTCGTTTTTCCGCGCTGTGGCGGCGATACTCCTACCGGATCGCCGACGGGGTGGGCGCCTGGGATCCGCGCCGGCGCGACGTGCTCTGGCTCGACTATCCGCTCGACGTCGACGCGATGAACCGGGCGGCGCAGGGCCTGCTCGGTGAGCACGACTTCCTGTCCTTCTGCAAGCCGCGCGAGGGGGCGTCGACCGTGCGCACGCTGCTCGAGCTCGGCTTCGAGCGCACGGGCGGGATGGTCGTGGGGTATGCCAAGGCTGACGCGTTTTGCCACTCGCAGGTGCGCACGCTCATGGGAACCCTCATCGAGGTCGGCCGTGGGGCCCGCGACGAGGGCTGGCCGGCCGCGCGCCTGAAGGAGGCGGTGCGTAACGGGGAGGTGGTAGTCGCCGCTCCTCATCCCCTCACGCTCGAGGAAATCGGCTACCCCGCACCCGAGCTCTACGGGCAGCAGGCCACCCTCACGCGGCGCTACCGAGGATAGCGCCCCGCGCGAGGGAGGGGCGGTAGTGGGTGGCTAGTCCTGCCGGCCGGCGGCTATGGGTGTGCGACGCGCTGGCGGTGATGATGATCGTGGCGGGCAACCGGTTGCCCGACCACTCGATGAAGTTGAGGAAGCGGTCGATCGGGCCCGTCTTGGGTGTGGGTGGAGGTTAGCTTCACAGTTTTCCAGCTTCACCTAGGCTGGTGGTCCTGCTAGCGTGGAAGGTGCAAGGAAGCCCCTTGGTCGAATGGCCAAGGGGCTTTGTCCTGCCCGGGGTATCCCTGGTGGGAAAGCGCGGCAACGTGCCGCATGAGTGGCATCCTAGGAGGTGTCAGATGAGAATTGCACTGGTCGCACATGACCGCAAGAAGCAGGAGCTCCTCGAGTGGGCTCAGTACAACTTCCCCGTGCTGAAGGAGCACATCCTGTGTGGTACGGGAACCACCGCGACTCTGATTCGCAACGAAACCGGCCTCGACGTCGAAATCCTCAAGTCGGGCCCCAAGGGTGGCGACGCCCAGATCGGCGCCCGCATTGTCGAAGATCGTCTGGACGCGATGTTCTTCTTCTGGGACCCGGAGGCTGCCCAGCCTCACGATCCGGACGTCAAGGCGCTCCTGCGCCTGGCCACCCAGTACAACATCCCGGTGGCGATGAACCGCGCGACTGCGGACATCATCATCGGCAGCCCCCTGTTCTACAACGAGGGCTACGAGCGCGCCATGTACGATCCGGCGCTGCGTGATCCCTACGAGGTGCTCGATATCGTCGAGGCCTAAGGGAAAGCGAACAAACAAAAGCGGCGAGTGTTCCTCGCCGCTTTTTCGTTGCGATCGTCCGTATCGCACACTTGATCCCTATTTGCCCAGGGCGTGGGCGGTCACCACCTCGTCAATGTAGGAGAAGGTGATGTGGGCGTCGTCGGAGGGCAGCTCGTAGAGGGGCTCGCGGCGCGGGCGGCGGGCCTTGGTGGCGATGAGCTGGCGCAGGTAGGCGCGCTTGACGGTGAGCACCACGTAAAAGCCGATGAGAACGAACATGGCGTTGGAAAACACCGAGGGCCAGGCGCCGGTGGCGGAGGCGAGGATGACCATGAATAGCCCCGAGCTGATGCACATGAGCTGGTAGCGCAGTGAATCGGCCGCGAGCTTGCCGGTGGAGACGAGGTAGTACCCGCCGAGGTAGAGCGCGGCGCCGATCCATCCAAGACACTGTGCGATGGTCTGCATTGTTTCGTTCACAGCTCTATAGTGACGGCCCAGAAGGTTAATGACAATTGAAATTAGCTGGAGTTGGGGTTAAGTTTTACTTCATGGCTATTTCGGTGCAACGTCTTGACGTTCTCTTGGCCGTCTCGAGGGAAGGTGGCATCCAAGCGGCGGCCGACGCCCTGCGTGTCTCGCCCTCGGCGGTAAGCCAGCAAATCCGCAAGCTGGAGCGGGAATGCGGGGTCGAGCTGCTCGTGCGCACGCACTCCGGCGCGGTGCTGACGGAGGCGGGCAAGATCGTCGTCGCGGGTGCCGAACGCATCGAAAGTGAACTCGATCGCACTGTGCGCGAGCTGCTCGAAGCCGAGGGGGTGCCCACCGGAATCGTCCGCCTCGCCTCCTTCCAGACCGTCATCCGTGGTCTCGTCCTGCCCAACCTGGACCTCTTCGCCGAGATGGCCCCCGGCATCGACCTCCATCTGCGCGAATCCACCACCGACGCCGCGCTGGCCGCCGTGCGTCGTGGGCGGGCCGACATCGCCGTGCTCGAATATGACTCGGAGATCCCGCGTGGCCCCCGCGGGGTCAACGTGCTACCGCTCCTGCAAGAGCCGTGGTACATGGTCTACCCCTCCTCCTATGCTGAGCCGGCTGATCCGCGCGAGTTCGCCAGCGAGACTTGGCTCGGAGTCGACCCGGACACAGCCGCCGGGATCGCCACCACGCGCCTGGCCCACCAGTGGGGGTTCACGCCGTCGGGGAAGTATGTGTATGAGGACTACGACGTCGCCCTCCACATGGTCGCCGCGGGCCTCGGCATCGCCGTGCTCCCCAAACTCGGGCTGGGGGTGCTCCCGGGTGGGGTCCAGGTGCGGATGCTCACTGGGCTCGGCACCCGCCGGCTCGTCTTGTGTGTGTCCGCAGCCCTGTCACGCCAATCCGATACCATTGACCACACGTGCAAGGTCCTGCGGCAGATCGCACTCACGGCCTCCGAGCAGGGCAACATGCACACCCCGCCGGCGGGCGGTGCGTAGGTGGTGGAACTGGCCACACCGCCCGCGGCACCTTTGACGCCGCTAAGCCGCGCTGATTAAAATAAAAAACCGTTGTGCCCTGATGCTTTTCCCACTCGTCTTGGCACGGCGGCGAATCCGACCATTTGGCACATAGCGGCAAAGCCATCCGCTAGCCAAACATGAATAGAAAAGGCTACGCAAGTGCGCACTTTTACACCGAAGCCCGGTGACATCGAGAAGAAGTGGTACGTCATTGACGCCACCGATGTTGTCCTTGGCCGACTGGCAGCCCAGGTTGCCCCCCTGCTCCGTGGGAAGCATAAGCCGACCTTTGCTCCGCACGTTGACACGGGTGACTTCGTCATTGTTATCAATGCTGACAAGGTCGCTCTGACCGGTATGAAGCATACGCAGAAGATGGCCTACCGCCACTCCGGTTTCCCGGGCGGGCTGAAGGCTACCTCGTACGCAGAGCTTCTAGAGGAGAATCCCGAGCGCGCCGTCTACAAGGCTGTCGCCGGCATGCTCCCCAAGGGCACCCTCGGACGTCAGCAGCTGAGCAAGCTCAAGATCTACCGTGGCGCTGAGCACCCGCATTCCGCTCAGAAGCCCGAGGTCTACGAGCTCAAGGCTGCCAAGTAACCACTTTACTTAAGGAGAACCGTGGCACAGACCACCGAAACTGAAGAGCTCGAGGAGCTGAGCTCGTACACTACCGAGACCGCCGAGGAGCAGACCGGCCAGGGTACCTCCCTGACCGCCCCGGGCGCTGGTCTCGGCCGCCGCAAGGAAGCAGTTGCTCGCGTCCGCCTCGTTCCTGGCACCGGCCAGTGGACCATCAACGGTCGCTCGCTGGAGGACTACTTCCCGAACAAGCTGCACCAGCAGCTCGTCAATGATCCGTTCACCCTGCTTGACCTCAAGGGTCGCTTCGACGTGGTCGCCCGCATCCGTGGCGGCGGCACGTCCGGCCAGGCTGGCGCGCTCCGCCTTGGCATCTCGCGCGCGCTGAACGAGATCGACCGTGAGGCGAACCGCCCGGCCCTGAAGAAGGCTGGCTTCCTCACCCGCGACGCCCGCGCTGTCGAGCGCAAGAAGGCCGGCCTCAAGAAGGCGCGCAAGGCCTCGCAGTTCTCGAAGCGTTAATCGCACCTTTTTCATTGGCCCCGCCCATGCCGCATGCCGGCCCGGGCGGGGCCTTTGCATTCGTCGGACAAGAAGGCTATCTCACGAAAGTGGGCCGCCGGGTTCTCCGGCCCGGGCGGGCCGCGTGCGATAATTGGTGGGACATACGTGTTTGGTAAAGGAGTAAACGTGGCTCGTTTGTTTGGTACCGACGGTGTGCGTGGCCTCGCGAATCGCGAAATCACGCCCGAATTTGCGCTCCAGCTTGGGCAGGCCGCCGCGCGCGTGCTGGCCGAGGAAGCCGAGGGCCGCCCCAAGGCGATCGTCGGGCGCGACACGCGCCAGTCCTCCGCGATGCTCTCGCATGCGGTGGGCGCGGGCCTGGCGTCGGCGGGCGTGGACGTGGAGCACGTGCGTGAGATCCCCACCCCGGGCATCGCCTACCTCACGTCGGCGCGCGGCTACGACCTGGGCGTCATGATTTCCGCCTCGCACAACGCGATGCCGGACAACGGGATAAAGTTCATCAACGCGAACGGCTTTAAGCTGGACGACGCGATCGAGGACCGCATTGAGGCCACCATGTCCTCCGACTGGGAGCGCCCGGTGGGCGCCGACGTGGGCATGATCGACGAGTCCGCCGCCGTCTCCGACCGGGTCTACATGGACCACCTCGTGTCCGTGGGCGCGGACCTCACGGGCCTGTCCATCGTGCTCGATTGCGCGAACGGTGCGGCCTCCCGCGTGGCGCCGAAGGTGTTCCAGGAGCTGGGCGCGGACGTCGTCGTCATCAACGCCAGCCCCGACGGGCGTAACATCAACCGTAATGCCGGCTCGACCCACCCCTACCGTCTCCAGCAGATGGTCAAGGCCGCCGACGCCGACATGGGATTCGCGTTCGACGGCGACGCCGACCGTTGCATGGCCGTGGACACGAACGGCAAGCTGGTCAACGGGGATGAGATCATGGGCCTGCTGGCGCAGTCGATGAAGGATAAGGGCGAGCTGGCGGGCAACACGCTGGTCATCACGGTCATGTCGAACCTGGGCCTGCGCCTGGCGCTCGATGAGAAGGGGATCGACTACGCGATCACGGGCGTGGGCGACCGCTACGTGCTGGAGAACATGCTGGCCAACGGCTACGTGCTGGGCGGCGAGCAGTCCGGGCACGTCATCAACCTCAACCATGCCACCACGGGCGATGGCACGCTGACTGCGATCCTCGTGGCCTCGGAGGTGGCCCGCCGCAAGGAGGCGCTACACCGCGCAGTGGAGTGGGTGCACGAGCTGCCCCAGCGCCTCATCAACGTGCCGAACGTGGACAAGAACCGCACCGACGAAATCGCTGCCGAGGTGGCGGCCGCGGAGGCCGAGCTGGGCGAGACCGGCCGTGTGCTGCTGCGTGCGTCGGGCACGGAGCCGCTGGTGCGCGTCATGGTCGAGGCCCAGACCCAGGAGCAGACTGACCGGGTGGCCGAGAATCTCGCGGCCGTCGTCGCTGAGCGTCTCGCACTCTAAAACGCGAGTATTGACACGGGCGCCCCGGAGGGATCCGGGGCGCTGTCGTATGCTTGCCGCCGCCCGGCGTCGCTAGATCTTGCGCAGCTGGATCTGCTCGATGCGGTGGTCGGGGCCCTTGGTGAGGGTCACCGTGGCGCGCGAGCGCGTGGGGGCGATGTTCTCGCGCAGGTTGGGCAGGTTGATTGAGGCCCAGATCTGGCGAGCCGTGGCGGTGGCCTCCTCGTCGGTGAGGTTGGCGTACGAGCGGAAGTAGGAGTCCTTGTGAGAGAACGCTGTGGTGCGCAGGGAGCGGAAGCGGGAGATGTACCACTCTTCGAGGTCAGCTTCGGCGGCGTCGATGTAGATGGAGAAGTCGAAGTAGTCGGAGACGGCGAGCTGCTGGGCCGCGTCGGTACGCGCGGGTTGGAGGACGTTGAGGCCTTCGACGATGAGGATGTCGGGTCTGCTGACTACGATCGTTTCGCCGGGGACGATGTCGTAGGTGATGTGATCGTAGACCGGCACCTCGATGTGGGGCTCGCCGGATTTGACCTGCTGGAGGAAGTCGAGGAGTGCCCGGCGGTCGTAGGATTCGGGGAAACCCTTGCGGCCCATGATCCCGCGCTCGGTGAGCACCGCGTTGGGGTAGAGGAAGCCGTCGGTGGGCACGAGCTCGACGTTGGGCGTGTAGGGCCAGCGCGAGAGCAGTTCGCGCAGGAGACGCGCGGCGGTGGATTTTCCGACAGCGACCGAGCCGGCGATCCCCACGATCCAGGGCGTTCGTTCGGTTTTGCGCTCGAAGAAGGCGCTGGTGTCTTTGCGCAGGTTGGAGGTGCACGTGGCGTAGGTCTGCATGAGGGCGGATAGTGGCCGGTAGATCGCGTCGGCCTCGGTGAGGTCGATGGGGTCGCCGAGGGAGGAGATGCGGTCGAGGTCGTGCTGGGTGAGGGGCAGTGGCGCCTTGTCCGCGAGCTCCGCCCACTCGTCGTGGGTGAAGGAGACGTATGGGGAGTGCAGATCGGTCATTCCTTAAGTGTGCCAAGGTGTGCTGGTTTTCGCACGCCGCGGGGCTGGAGTGGACGCGCAGGCGTAGAGTAGGGGAGACAAGGGGGAATGATGGATCAAGCGTTTGCCGCGGATGTGGTGCGGCGTGCCGAGGAGCCGCTGCTTGCCTCGGGCGTGCCCCTCATGGATCGCGCCTCCTACGCGCTGGCCACAAAGGTGGCTACGTTGCGGCTGCCCGGTGAGCGGGCGCTGGCGCTCGTGGGCCGGGGCAACAACGGCGGGGACGCGCTCTTTGCTGCCGCCTACCTCACCCGGCGCGGGGTGTCGGTGAGCGCCGCTATTGCGGGTGACGTCCACGCGGAGGGCCTAGCTGCCGCCAGGCGTGCCGGGGTGCAGATCTGTGAGATCGATGGCGTGGCGGCCCTGCGCGAGATCGCGCGCGGTGCGGACATCTGGATCGACGGCCTGCTCGGGATCGGCGCCTGCGGTCCTATCCGCGAGCCGTATGCCTCCTGGATTCGGGTGCTGAACGAGGAGCGGGCCGGGCGAATCGTCGTTGCGGTGGACGTGCCCTCCGGCGTTGCCGCTGACGACGCCGATCTACACGGTCCCGTCCTTTGCGCCGACCTCACGCTAGCCATGGGATGCCTCAAGCCCGCCCACCTCCTGCCGCCCGCGCGGTATGCGTGCGGGGCCGTGGAGGTGGTGGAGCTCGGGCTCGGGCCGCACCTGGGCGAGCCGGCGGCGCGGCAGCTGACGGACGCGGACGTGGCCGGCTTGTGGCGCGTGCCGGGGCGGGAGGATCACAAGTACACGCGCGGCGTGGTCGGGCTGCTCACCGGCTCGCGCGACTACCCGGGAGCCGGCGTGCTGAGCGCGGCCGGGGCGCTGGGCGGCGGGCCCGGCATGGTGCGCTACCTCGGGAGCAGTCCGGACGTCATGGCCGCCCACCCGGAGGTGGTGCCCGGCGAGGGCCGCGTGCAGGCGTGGGTGATCGGGTCGGGGCTGACCGACCTCGAGGGCGCCGGCGAGGTTTTCGAGCAGGCGCTGGCCGAGGGCCTGCCCGTGGTGCTGGACGCCGGGGCGATCGCCCTGGTCTACGATCGGGAGCTTCCCACCCGCGTGGTGCTCACCCCGCACGCCGGCGAGCTGGCCGAGCTCATGTCCGCAATCTCCGGCGAGGAGTGGGATCGCACGCGCGTGGAGTCCGCCCCGGTGCGGGCGGCGCGTGAGGCCGCCGCCCGCACCGGTGCCACGGTAGTTGCCAAATTCGCCACCACGATCATCGCCGGCCCCGGTGCGCTCTATGCGCAGAGCGGCGCGCCGGGTTGGGCCGGCACGGCGGGCTCGGGCGACGTGCTCGCCGGGCTCACCGGCACCATCCTCGCCGCTCACGCCGATGCCCTCGCCCGCGACCCCGGCCTGACGACGCTGTATGCGGCCGCCGCCGTCCACGTCCACGCCCGAGCAGCCGCACGCGCCGCGGGCACGACGGGCGGCCAGGTTGGCCACCCCATCACCGCCACGGACATTGCCCGCAAGCTCGCCTCCACGATCGGATCGATGAATGACTAGCTTCCCTTCTCGCGCCCTCATCTCCCGCAGCGCCTTCGCCCACAACGTCGCACGCGTGCGGGCCGCAACTGACGCCGAAGTCATGGCGATCGTCAAGGCCAACGCCTACGGCCACGGCCTGGAGCGCGTGGCGCGTTGGGCCTGGGAGGAGGGCGTGCGCTGGTTCGGCGTAGCACAGCTCGCCGAGGCCCTCGAGCTGCGCGGCTACCTCCCGGACGCCCGAATCCTCACGTGGATCTACAGCCCGTCTGACGATCTGGCCGAGGCGCTCGCGGCCGGACTCGACCTCTCGGTCGGGTCGCAGTGGGCACTAGAGAAGCTAGCGGGGGCCGATCGAGCCCGCGTCCACATCAAAGTCGACACCGGCATGGCCCGCGGCGGGCTCACCATGGCGGAACTCGAAAGTTGCGCCGAGCGCATTGCGAGCCTCGAGCGCGAAGGCCGGATCGACGTCGTCGGGCTGTGGTCGCACCTGGCGCGCGCCGACGAACCGGACAGCGAGGAGACCGCCCGGCAGATCGAGCGCTTCGAGCGGGCCCGGCAGGTGCTCGCCGACGCCGGCGTGGTCCCGCAGCGCCTGCACCTGGCGGCTTCCGCCGGCACGCTGTGGCACCCTGCCGCGCACTACGACATGGTCCGCCCCGGCATCGCGCTCTACGGGCTCAGCCCCAACCCGGAGGTCGCCACCGCTGCCGAACTCGGGCTGCGGGCCGTCATGCAGCTTGAGGCCGACGTCATGACCGTGCGCGACGTGCCGGCCGGCACCGGCGTGTCCTATGGTCACACGTACGTCACGGGCGGGGACGCTCACCTCGGCGTCGTGCCCCTCGGGTATGCGGACGGAATCCCGCGGATGGCCTCCAACACGGCCGCCGTCACCGTGGCCGGCCAAACCTGTCCGATCCGCGGCAAGGTGTGCATGGACCAGTTCGTCGTGGAGGGGGAGCTGGCCCCGGGCGACGTGGCCGTCCTGTTCGGCGACGCCGCCACCGCCGCCACCGCCGACGACTGGGCGGAGGCGACCTCCACCATCGGCTATGAGATCGTCACCCGTATCGGATCCCACGTTCCCCGCGTGGACGCCCCCTAGGAGGGGCCGCGTAGAATGTGGGGAGGAAAGGATGGCTGATGAAGCTTCTCGTACCCACTGTTGATGACATCCACCGCGTAGGGCGCGCCCTCGGCGCACACGCCCAGCCGGGGGACCTCGTCATGCTCAACGGCCCCCTCGGCGCCGGCAAGACCACGATGACGCAGGGGATCGCGGACGGGCTCGGGGTCACGGACGCCGTGTCCTCGCCCACGTTCGTCATCGCTCAGATCCACCCCGGCCGCTTCGACCTCGTGCACGTGGACGCCTACCGGCTCACCTCCATGGAGGAACTCGACGCGCTTGACCTGGACGCCTCGCTCGACGAGTCGCTCACTGTGGTCGAGTGGGGCAGCGGCAAGGTGGAAACCCTCACCGGCTCGCGCCTCGAGATCGACATCGTGCGCCCCACCGGGGCTGACGCGGCGGTGGGCGAGCTTGGCGAGGACGAGCCGCGTACCCTCACCTTCCACCCCTACGGCGAGCGGGCCGAGGAGCTGGCGCGCGCTGTAAGGGCCGAGGTTCCAGATTTAGAGAGCCGCTAATGCACCGCCTCCTTCTCCTGCTCGTGCTCTCCCTCCCACTGGCGCCCATCGCCGCCACCACCGACCCCGCGGAGATCCCCGAGTCCGTGGCCGCCTGGTTTAACGACAAGGCGCTCGCCACCGTCCGTTCCCACGCCTCCGAGGCGTTCCCGGACGCGAGCGCGGAGGAGGTGGCTGCGATGAAGGTGGGCGCGCCCCAAAAGACGGCCGTGTTCGCCGACACCTCGGGAGTCAACGCCATTCAAACCTCCGACCGCTGGATCGCGCCCATCATGAGCGGCTCGGACGCCGTGGGCGCCGTCTCGGTCGACTTCGCTTCCGGGATCGCCGCCGATGAGATCGTGCGCGGGGACGAACGGCTGGGAACCGCGATTGCGCGCGGCGAAGCCGACGTCACCTTCGTGTGGGACCCGCGCCTGAGAGCCTGGTTCGCCATGCGCGAGTCAACCATCGAACCCGCCGGTTCCGCGGGTGCCAGCATCGTGCTCGGCGCGATTCCGCTCACCGATTTCCTCGCCCAGCGCGCCCGGATCCTGTCCAGCTCCACGCCCGTGCCCGAGTCGCCGTCGGTAAGCGCCGTGGCCCCGGCCGAAACGGGGCGCAACCTGCCGGTGACGATCATGCTCGTGCTCGTGGTGCTCGGCCTGATCATCGGTTCGCTCGTGTGGCTGCGCTCGGAGCAGGGCACCGATGAGGACGAGGAAGCCGAGCAGAGCGAGCTTTCCACGGTTCTCCGCAAAGGCCTGGTGGGGATCGGCGAATCGAAGATGCGCTTTCGCGATTCGGCGAAGAAGATCAACGTGTATAAGTCACCGAAGAAGAAGGACGAATCCCGTGCACTTTCTGACGATTGATTCATCGACCGGCATTGAGGCTGGCGTGTGCCACGAGGAGCTGGGGATGGTGCGCGACCTCGCGGTGGCCACCTCGGCCTCCACCCGCGAGCACGCCGAGAAGCTCACGCCCCTCATCCAGGGCGCGCTCGCCAAGGCCGGGATCGAGCGCCCCGACGCGATCGTGGTCGGCACCGGCCCGGGAGCCTTCACTGGCCTGCGCGCCGGGCTCGTCACCGCCCGCACGCTTGCCCGCGCCTGGGGCGTGCCGCTCTACGGCGTGTCCACCCTGGAGATTCTGGGCCTGGCCGCCTCTGACCAGGGTGCGCAGGAGGTCGTGCCGATTATCGACGCGCGGCGTAAAGAGGTCTACGCGATGCGCGTGCGGCCAATGGGTGCCGACGACGTCGCCGTCATCGAAGCGCCCGAGGTCCTCACCCCGGCCGAATTGGCCGAGCGCCTGCGCCACGAGCCGGCGATCCTGGCCGCGATGTCCGCTGACCTCTACCCCGAGTTGGGCGAGCGCCTCGTCGTCGCGCCGCGCCCGTCCGTCATGGCCCGCATCGCCTCCTCGCGCCTGGCCCGGATCGAGGCAGGTGAGGAGCTCTCGCTCGACACAGAGCCACTCTACCTGCGCCGCCCCGACATCCACCAGGGCTAATGGACGCGCCCGCCGGGGTGAGGCTGGTCCGCCCGCCGCAGGCGTGGTGGCCTAAGGCCGCCAGCTTCGACGCGGCGAACTTTGGCCAGGACTCCTGGCCCGCCCCCGTGTGGGAGAGCGAGCTAGCCGCGCCCGGCCGCACCTACCTCGCGCTCGTCACCGACGTGCTGGGGGAGGGCACGGTCGTGGGGCTCGGCGGGATCTCGCACGGGCCGGAGGCCGAGGTCCTGACGATCGCGGTGGCCTCGCACATGCGCGGGCGCGGCCTGGGCGCCTTCCTGCTCGCGCGGCTGCTGGAGATTCCGTGCGAGCACGGCGCCGACGTCGTCTTCCTCGAGGTGCGCGCCCACGACGCCGGAGCCCGGCGTCTCTACGAACGCGCCGGCTTTGCCTCGGTGGGCCTGCGCAAGGGGTATTACTCCGACGACGACGCGCTCATCATGCGCCTGGATCTGAACCCGCGCGAAGGGGAGCAAGCGTTGGAATGCCAAGGAAAAACGGATAGCGATTAACGCACTCGGATTGTCACGAAAATGGGTCCGGAGGCCCAGGCGGGCCGAAAGTCGCACTTTGGCCATGATTGGCGCGGAAAACCGGGGAAAGCCGGGCTTTGACAGGTGTTACGGCCGCGCGAATCTGGGCCGTTCGAACGATATCCCCCGTTATTCTTTTGATAGATTCAAAAACGTGGCTACTTCAACTGTTGATTCTGTGAAGGGTCGTCGCACCACGGTCGCATTAAAGATCGCGATGGCTGTGACGGGCCTGTTTTTTGTCCTCTTCCTCCTCATGCACATGTACGGAAATCTCAAGATGTTCGTCGGGCCTGAGGCATACGATGGCTACGCGCACTGGATGCGCACGATCCTCTACCCGGTGTTGCCGCACGAAGGCACCCTGTGGGTCCTGCGCTTTGTGCTTCTTGCCTCGATCCTGATCCACGTCTGGGCAGCCGTGACGCTGTGGAAGCGCGCTGGCAAGGCCCGCGGTCAGGCGTACAAAGTCAACACCGGCAAGAAGATCACGGCGATCCACTCCTACACCGGTTCGCTCATGCGCTGGGGCGGCATCGCGCTCGCCTTCTTCATCGTCTTCCACATCCTGCAGTTCACCAGTCTGCACATCAACGCTGTGGGTGGAACCCGCGCGGACTACGTGGCGCTTGGCCCCTACTACCGCATGATCGGTTCGTTCCAGCCGGAGAACTGGTGGGTTTACGTCATTTACCTCATCGCGATCGCGGCGCTGGCTTTCCACATGCATCATGGCGTGTGGTCGGCGCTTGCCACCCTCGGCCTGTCGCGCTCCAACCGCGAAAAGGCGTACAAGGTTATCGCCGACGTGGTCGCTTTGGCGATCTTCGTTGGCTTCATGACCCCGCCCACCGCGATCCTCTTCGGCATCATTTCTTAAAGGAGGAGGAAAAATGACTGACAACCTCATTCAGGGCCTCTACCGCGAAGGCGACGCAATCGCGGACACCAAGGCTCCTTCCGGTCCGCTCGCTGAGCGCTGGGAGAAGCGCAAGTTCTCGGCTCGCCTGGTCAACCCGGCCAACCGCCGCAAGCTGGACATCATCATGGTCGGCACGGGCCTGGCCGGCGGCGCTGGAGCCGCCTCGCTTGGCGAGATGGGCTACAACGTCAAGGCCTTCTTCTACCAGGATTCGGCCCGCCGTGCGCACTCGATCGCTGCGCAGGGTGGTATCAACGCGGCGAAGAACTACAAGAACGACAACGACTCCACCTACCGTCTGTTCTATGACACGATCAAGGGTGGCGACTTCCGCGCTCGCGAATCGAACGTATACCGCCTGGCCGAGGTCAGCGCCAACATCATCGACCAGTGCGTGGCCCAGGGTGTCCCGTTCGCCCGCGAGTACGGTGGCCTGCTGGATAACCGCTCCTTCGGCGGCGTCCAGGTCTCCCGTACTTTCTACGCGCGTGGCCAGACTGGCCAGCAGCTGCTCATCGGCGCCTACCAGGCGCTCATGCGGCAGGTGAAGGCCGGCACGGTCAAGACGTACAGCCGCCACGAGATGGTCGAGCTCATCGTGGTGGACGGCCGTGCGCGTGGCATCATCGCCCGTGACATGGTCACCGGTGAAATCGAAACTCACCTGGCCGACGCGGTGGTGCTCGCCACCGGCGGCTACGGCAACGTCTTCTTCCTGTCCACCAACGCCATGGGCTGCAACGGCACCGCGATTTGGCGTGCGCACCGCAAGGGCGCCTACTTCGGCAACCCCTGCTACACGCAGATCCACCCCACCTGCATCCCGCAGCACGGCGAGTCGCAGTCGAAGCTGACCCTCATGTCGGAGTCGCTGCGTAACGACGGGCGCATCTGGGTCCCCAAGAAGGCGGAGGACTGCAAGAAGGATCCTCGCGACATCCCGGAAGAGGATCGCGATTACTACCTCGAGCGCATCTACCCGTCCTTCGGTAACCTCGTGCCGCGTGACATCGCCTCCCGCCAGGCGAAGAACATGTGCGACGAGGGCCGCGGAGTCGGCCCGGAGATCGGCGGCGTCGCGCGGGGCGTCTACCTTGACTTTGCCGACGCGATCGAGCGCATGGGCAAGGCCGCGGTCTCGGCCAAGTACGGCAACCTGTTCGACATGTACCAGCAGATCACGGACGAGAACCCCTACGAGGTTCCGATGCGTATCTACCCGGCCGTCCACTACACGATGGGTGGCCTGTGGGTGGACTACGATCTCATGTCCACGGTCCCCGGCCTGTACGTGACGGGCGAGGCGAACTTCTCCGACCACGGCGCCAACCGCCTGGGCGCGTCCGCGCTCATGCAGGGCCTGGCAGACGGCTACTTCGTCCTGCCGAACACGATCAACGACTACCTGGCCGATGGCCCGTTCGAGAAGGTGGACGAGAACCACCCGGCCGTCGTCGAGGCGCGCAAGGGCGTGGAAGAGCGCGTCGCGTTCTTCACGAACAACGCGGGCAACCGGTCGGTTGACTCCTACCACAAGGAACTCGGCCACATCATGTGGGAGTACTGCGGTATGGAGCGCACCGCCGAGGGCCTGAAGAAGGCGATCGGCATGATCCGCGAGCTTCGCGCAGACTTCTGGAAGAACGTCCGCGTCCCGGGCCAGGTCGCAGAGCTCAACCAGTCGCTGGAGAAGGCCGGCCGCGTGGCCGACTTCCTCGAGCTTGGCGAGCTCATGTGTGTCGATGCCCTGCATCGTGAGGAATCCTGTGGCGGCCACTTCCGTGCCGAGTCCCAGACAGAGGAAGGCGAGGCGCTGCGTCACGATGACAAGTACGCGTATGTAGCCGCCTGGGAGTGGACGGGCGAAGGAAACGCCCCGATTCTCCACAAGGAGGACCTCAACTACGAATTCGTCGAGATGAAGCAGCGGAGCTACAAGTGAAGATTAACCTTGAATTTTGGCGTCAGAATGGACCGTCAGAGGCGGGCCATTTCGACACGCACACGATCAACGACGTTGACGACACGGCCTCCTTCCTGGAGATGCTCGATCAGCTCAACGAGGAGTTGTTTGCCGAGGGTAAGGAGCCTGTGGCGTTCGACTCCGACTGCCGTGAGGGCATCTGCGGCCAGTGTGGCATTGTTATCAACGGCGATCCGCACGGCCCGAAGGTGACCACCACCTGCCAGCTCCACATGCGCACCTTCAAGGATGGCGACACGATCACGATCGAGCCGTGGCGTTCCACCGCCTTCCCCGTCCTCAAGGACCTGGTGGTCGACCGCTCGGCGCTCGACCGCATCGTGCAGGCCGGCGGCTACATCTCGGTCAACACGGGTGCGGCCCCGGACGCCCACTCGGTGCCGATCCCGAAGGAGAACGCTGACCGCTCGTTCGAGGCGGCCGCCTGCATCGGCTGTGGTGCGTGCGTGGCCGCGTGCCCGAACGGTTCGGCCATGCTGTTCACGTCCGCGAAGGTCATGCACCTCGGCCTGCTTCCGCAGGGCCAGCCCGAGCGCTACGACCGCGTGGTCAACATGCTCTCCCAGCACGACGCCGAGGGCTTCGGTGGCTGCACGAACGTCGGCGCATGCCATGAGGCCTGCCCGAAGGAAGTGCCACTCGAGCTGATCTCGTTGCTCAACCGCGAGCTCATGAAGGCCCAGGTGCACGGCCGCTAAAACAGTTCAGCCACACAGAAGGGTGCCTCCCCAGTGCGGGGAGGCACCCTTCTGTGTACTGCGTACCGTGGCGGGGACGAGGTGCGCCTCGTCCCCGCCACCCGGCCCTAGTTGCGCTTACCGGCGCGCACGTGGTGGACGATTGCGAGTCCGAGGCCGCCCCACACGGTGACGAGGGCGACGATCATCATGACGATAGCTGAGGTACCCATGGTGTGCTCCTTATTTGGTGAGTGAGGCGCCGGCGTCGTGGAAGGCGACCGGATCGTAGTCGTCCACGTTGGTTCGCCACGGCACGAAGGACAAGATGAACGAGATGAAGACGACTGCCACGATCATGAACCAGCCGTACTGGTAGACGAAGGTCTGGGGGTAGGAATCGTAGCCCTCGGTGATGAGGCTGTAGGCGGTCAGGACGAGCGTGACCGTGAGGATCGCGGGCGTCACCACGCCGACCAGCGCGTACCACCACGATCCGATCTTGATCGACGAGTAGTAGTTGAGGTGGTGGCGCAGCTCCGGTAGCTTCTCCGCCACGAAGGTGATGAGGCCGGTCATGACGATCGCGGCGGTGACGATGCCGAGCTCGTTGATGAACTTGTCCACCACGTCGAGAGCGTTGAGGCCGTTCGTCGTCGAAAAAACGAAGACGGAGGCCACGCCCGCGACGCCGGTGGCGATGAGTGAGGCGAGGCGGCGCCGAAGCCCGAACTTCTCCTGGACCGCGGCGGAGACCACCTGGATGAGGGAGACGAGCGAGGTGAAGCCGGCGATCGTGAGGCTGGCGAAGAAGACGAAGCCGAAGACGGGCCCACCGGGCATGAGCGAGATAATCGCGGGGAAGGTGACGAAGGACAGGATCGGGCCGGTGATGCCCTCGAGCTCGCTGACCCCCACGCCGCTCTGCATCGCCATGTAGCCCAGGGTGGCGAACACGCCAATGCCGGCGAGGATCTCGAAGGAGGAGTTCGCGAGGCCTGTGACGAAGCCGGTGGAAGTGACGTCGGTGCGCTTGCCGAGGTAGCTGGAGTAGGTGAGCATGATGCCGAAGGCCACTGACAGGGAGAAGAAGATCTGTGAGTAGGCCGCGATCCACACCTGCGGGTTGGCGAGCGCGGACCAGTTGGGCGTAAAGAAGGCGTTGAGACCCTCGGCGGCGCCGGGCAGGAAGAGGGCGCGGACCACGAGGGCGGCGAAGATGACGATGAGGAAGGGGATGAAGAAGCGAGAGAGCTTTTCCAGACCGCGGGTGACGCCGAGGGCAATGACGATCGCGGCGGCGGCCCACACGGCCACGAGCGGCCAGAAGATGCCGGGCACGACCTCGGAGCTGGCGCCGGGGTCGGACAGCTGGAGGAAGTCGCCCACGAAGAAGTTCAGCGTGTTCTCTCCCCAGGCTTCGTTGACGGAGAAGAACATGTAACGCACGGCCCACGCCAAAATCACGGCGTAGTAGGCCATGATGACCAGGCAGATGAGCACGTGGAACCAGCCGAGTGCCTCCCACTTGCGCGAGATGCGGCGGAAGACGGTAGGGGAGGATCCGCGGTAGCGGTGGCCGAGGGAGTAGTCGAGGAGCAGGATCGGGATGCCTGCCGTGAGGAGTGCGACGAGGTAGGGGACGAGGAATGCCCCTCCTCCGTTGGTGTAGGCAACCCCGGGGAATCGCCAGATGTTGCCAAGGCCGATCGCGGATCCGACGGCGGCAAGGATGAAGCCATATTGGCCCGACCATTGCTCACGTTTCGCTGGCGGGTTCATCGTGTCCTCTTTTCGTGTGCGTGGTATCTGTTGAGCACATCATCTTTAGTTGTGCCCACATTCGCGAGCTTGCCCAGATGGTGGACGGTGATCCTACGGGCTGGGACGGGGTGGAGTCGGCGTCGGGAGCCCTCCTCTTGGTCCCTGGGCGAGCTATGATCCCGCGCACCCTCGCCGTTGCCGGGGAGGGCGTGGCGGTAGAGTAGTCGGCGTGAATGAACTGATTCTTGGCATTGAGACCTCCTGTGATGAGACGGGCGTGGCGCTCGTGCGCGACGGCGAGCTGCTGGCCGACGTCACCGCCACGTCGATGGACGAATACGCCCGCTACGGCGGTATCATCCCAGAGATCGCCTCGCGCGCCCACCTGGAGTCCTTCGTTCCCACCCTGGATGCCGCGCTTGAGAAGGCGGGCGTGGCGCTTGACGACGTCGACGCAATCGCGGTCACGGCCGGCCCCGGGCTGGTCGGCCCGCTCACCATCGGCGTCTCGGCTGCGAAGGCCCTGTCGCTGGCGCTGAAAAAGCCGCTGTACGCCGTCAACCACATCGTGGGCCACATCGCGGTGGACCAGCTCGTTCACGGCGAGTTTCCCGAGCGCTTCATCGGGCTCGTGGTCTCCGGCGGTCACTCCCACCTGCTCAAGGTGGACTCCATTGCGGACTCGATCGAGGAGCTGGGCGGCACGCTCGACGACGCCGCCGGCGAGGCCTTCGACAAGGTCGGCCGCCTGCTCGGCTTGCCCTACCCGGGCGGCCCCCATATCGACAAGCTCTCCCAGAAGGGCGACCCGCACGCGATCGCCTTCCCGCGCGGCCTCTCGCGCGGCAAGTTCAAGGCCCGCCACCAGTACGACTACTCCTTCTCCGGAGTCAAGACGGCGGTGGCCCGCTACATTGAGGGCCTCGAAGCGCGCGGCGAGGAGCTGCCGAAGGAAGACATCGCGGCCAGCTTCTCCTTCGCTGTGTGCGACGTGTTGGTGGAGAAGGCGTTCGCGGCCTGCCAGATCCACGGCTGTGACACGCTAGTGGTGGGCGGCGGCTTCTCCGCCAACTCCATGTTGCGTGCCATGGCCGAGGAGCGAGCGCAGGAGTACGGGATCACCGTGCGCATCCCGCCGATCCGCTATTGCACTGACAACGGCGCAATGATCGCGGCGCTCGGCTGGTCGGTGGTCCGCGCCGGCGGCCTGCCCTCGCCGCTTGACGTCACAGTTAACACGGGCCTTCCGCGCCAGACGGTGGTGCTGCGCTAACCGGCTCTTCCCCGCGGGGTGTGGCCGTCAGAACTCGTGAATATACCGGCTGCCGATCGTAGAGGCGCCCGGTGGACCTCAGATTCACGAGTTGTGTCGGGCGCGCTCTAGAGCAGAAGGAGCGACAGCGCCATGACGGCCATGCCAGAGATGAGGCCGACAATCGCGTGGTGGTGCTGGCCGAATTTCTCGGCCGAGGGCAACAGCTCGTTGAGCGAGATGTAGACCATGACACCGGCGATGCCAGCGAAGGTCATGCCGAAGATCGTGTCGTTCATGACCTGGCGCAACACGATGTAGCCCACGAGCGCGCCCACGGGCTCGGACAGTCCGGAGGCGGAGGAAAGTATGAAGGCGCGGCGGCGCGAGCCGGTGGCGTAGTAGATCGGCACGGAGACCGCAATGCCCTCGGGGATGTTGTGGATCGCGATGGCCACCGCCACGGGGATCGCCAGTTCGGGGCTGTACAGGCCGGACATGAAGGTGGCGAAGCCTTCGGGGAAGTTGTGGATGGCGAGTGCGAGGGCGGTCATGAGGCCCATGCGCATGAGCTTGGCCTGCGCGCCGTCTTTGATGACGAGGGTCTGGTCGCCGGGCTGGGAGAGGAAGTCGTCGGCGTCGTGGAACTCGTGCGGGTTCGAGGCGTCGGGGACCAGCCAGTCGATGAGCGCGATCACGGCGATGCCGGCGAAGAATCCGCCCGCCATGAGCCACTCGGCGTTATCGCTGACACGGGAGAGAATGTCCACCGCGTTGGGCATGATCTCCATGAAGGACACGTACAGCATGACGCCCGCGGAAAATCCAAGGGCGAGGGAGAGGAAGCGTGGGGTGGGCGTACGGATGAGGAAGGCCGCGCCGGCTCCGATGCCCGTGGCGAGGCCGGCGAGTAGCGTGAGCATGAAGGCGAAGACTTCGTTGGACATGGGCACCCCTTTTTCGGTACACCGAAAGTCTTGCCCGATGGGGGCGTCGTGTCAAACTAGCGTTCGCAGAGGAAGACGCGGTGCTTGCCCGTGAGCGTGGGGGAGGCGATGAGGGTGGCCTCGCCGGGGCGCTTCGGGTCGAGCTTGAGCTTTTTGCGGAAGGCCTCCGGCTCGAGCTCGGTGCCGCGCTTCTTGATCTCCGCCCGCCCGACGTTCAGTTTCGCCAGCGCCTTGCGCAGCGGCTTGGGCTCCGTGGTGTACGTGCCGAGCACGGTGAAGCGCGTGAGGAAGGGTGAGTCGATTGGTTCGTTACCCGTGAGGTAGGCGATCCCGGGCGCGATAGGGGCGAGGCCGTGGTGGGCGCAGATCGAAGCGATCGAGCCGGAGCGGATGATCGCCGGGTCCGGCTCGAAGATGAACGCCCCCACGGGCTCGGGGGACAGAAGCGTGGGAGGTACGTGCGGGTTCACGACGCCGGCATCCCAGGTTGCGTTGGTGGCGCCGGCGACGACGAGCGCGCGGCGGCCAGGGGAGGGGGCGGCGTCGCCGAGCCAGATGACGGCCTCGACGAGCGAGCCGTCCACCGAGATCCACTCCACGAGCGCGTCCTCGGGGATCGCGGCGTAGTCGATGCCGGGGGCGACCTTGATGCCGGCGGTGGGGAATGTGCGGGCAATCTCAATCGCCTCGCTCAGGGGTGGGGCCCAGTCCTCGGGATTCTTCAGCCGCTTGCCGTCGCGCCGGCGGGCGGGGTCGATCCACACGGCGTTGGCGCCGAGGGAGGCGAGGTCGATGTCGCGGGCGTCAGCGTGCAGGACGCGCGCCTCCGGGAAGGGCGTGAGGTTGTAGGTGGCCGCCGCGGCGGCGTCGGGATCCATCTCAATCGAGGTGGTGAGCAGGCCGAGGCCCGCGAAGGCCAGGGAGTCGGCGCCGATCCCGCAGCCGAGGTCGATCACGTGGGTGGCGCCGGCGTCGCGCAGGCGGGCGGCATGGAAGGCGCCCACGCTGAGCCGGGTGGCCTGCTCCAGGCCGTCGCGCGTGAAGATCATGCGCCCTGCGAACGGGCCGAACTTGTCGTGGGCGCGCTCGCGCAGACGGCTTTGGGTGAGGGCCTCGGCAATGAGGTCCGGATCGTAGCCCTCGCGCTGCAGGCGCTCGGAGAGGGGAAGGACCTGGGAGTGGTCATAGGGCGGGAGGGACTCGAGGAGTTCCAAGCCGTCGGGGGTCAATAGCATCGCGCTCACGCCCCCATCGTCTCACAGTGTTCGCGCTCAGCGTGCTCCCTGGCACTCTACTTGAAGGAGTGCCAAAAGGGCGTTACTCTTTATGTCGGTAGCAAACGCTACGGCCTGGTACCGGCCCCCGCGACGGCGGTTAGCCAGCGAACAGTTTTGTGAGACGAGAAGGAGGAGCCGCATGACGGTCTCCATTAAGCCGCTCGATGACCGCATCGTCATCCAGCAGGTTGAAGCTGAGGAAACCACCGCATCTGGCCTTGTTCTGCCGGACACCGCCAAGGACAAGCCACAGGAGGGCACGGTTGTGGCCGTTGGCCCCGGCCGGATTGACGACAACGGCAACCGCGTTGCCATGGAGGTCGCGGTAGGTGACACCGTGATCTACTCCAAGTACGGAGGCACCGAGGTCAAGTACGGCTCGGATGAGTACATCATCCTCTCCCAGCGTGACGTGCTGGCGGTCGTGACGCGCTAAGTAATGCTGAGGTGAAGGCTCCCCGGGGTTCAGCCCCGGGGAGCCTCGCCACCTCCTGGCGTGGGCCCGGGCTCGCTGGAGGGGTGAGATGGGCATCCCTGCCCATATCTTCGGCGCTGGGTGTGCCCTCGCTTGGCGCTCTTTGCCAAACGCTCTCGTCGGCAACCAGCACACCGAATAGAATGGAAAGCGGTTCGGGCGGTGTGAATTACCGCCCTTGAGCCGGTTTGCTGCGGCCACTTCCATGTCGACTCTCGTGGAGTCCCTCTACCGCCTTGAGGTTTGGGGGCGTAATACCAGAGGTGTAGAAAGGTTGCCAAATATGTGTAGAAGTGGTGGTTATTTCTGAAATATGATCGCCAGCACGCGAGCAGCTACATGCTCCTGTTGAGGTGGCAACGGTGCCGCCGTTAGTATGAGGCGGCTCTATGTTACGTGGAGTTTTAGCCTTAGCCGCTATGTTTACGCTGGCGGTTCAGCCTATGCCGTTGGCATCACAAGAGAATACTGAAATGGATTCCGTCGTACACGTTGATCGATTTCAGAGTGACAGTGCCGTCAATGAAGACGGATTCGTTGAGGTGACAAACAAGTATAAGGTTAAGTTGAGTGGTAAGAGTTATACCATTGTCTCTGATGCTCGACTACTTGATGAAGAAGCAGTTTTGGATCGTTTTCGTGCGGAGAATCAACTTGCTCTCGATCGGATGTCGGAGATAGTTAGATTCTCGGCACTGACAATGGATAACGTAGACGACTACGTAACGGCGCTTATCCCGGTGATGACTGCCACCGAATACGAAGGCAATGCTATTACGCCTCGTGATGTTCAGGATGCGAACTCAATCCTTAGTATGTGTTTCTTGCTCTTAGGAGGCGAGAACTCCGATCTATTGGATGATGCCCTCGGGGTAATCGACGGGCTGGATCCTTCATCTGAGGAATTTGCATTGAGCCTTGATCGGGTTTCTACCTACGCGCCAGCGCTTGCAGGTGACAATGCTGACTTTGTACAGGATGCTCAGGTTTTTTCTCTCTAGCCGTAGTGCTGTAGTCCCCTTTTCTGCGACGCCTGGAATTGATGGAAGCAGTTTCTCTTTAACGAGGGCGAACAACTACGCAAAGCGTTGGGCGTATTCGCATAATCCGCAATACGAGTATTATGCGGGTCGTGACTGTGCGAACTTTTTGTCGCAGATCATGAAGGCCGGTGGTTTTAAAGAGAATGCAGTTTGGAGTTATCGCGCAGGGAATCCGACTCATTCGTGGTCGGTGGCGAATGGCCTTGCCAATAGATTTGGAGTGACGAGGAAGACCACATCTTTGACGACGTTTACTTCTCGTGCTGTCGTCGGGCGGCCGGTGGCATTATATAATAACACCCGGATCTATCATGTTGGATACGTGATGGGAAAGAGTGGCTCGTCCTCTTATCATGGTGTGTCGTATCGACCGTTAACAATTGCACAACACACCGATGGCTATTACGGGTCAATGGACGGTGGGGCTGCAAGGCGTTGGCGTGATCAAGGTAGGTGGGTGACGCCATGAGGGGCGGTGTGCTACTGCAGGTCGGTGTACTTATCTCTGCCTGTCTTCTACTTAGCGCGTGTGCGAGTAGCGAGGAACGTCTTGATAAACTCTCTCGGGCGATGATCGATGGCGGATACGCGACATCCTTTGAGCCGACGGATCAAGGTTATCTCGATAGGTTGGAGTCGGCCGGTTTGGGTGTCAGTGATGGCTGCATGAGCATCATAGAGATCACCGACCGTGAAAGGCTCGTCTTTGCTTCCGAGACTGGAATGCTTGCTACCGAGGTTGATGCGGCGTCACTGGCTATGGATTCGGATGGCAACACGGCAGTCAATGGTCGATTTATCCTGGTTAAGTCTCTCCAGGATGGCGAGTATTGCGCCACGCTCTACGGAGACTACTTGGAAGATCGCCCCTCACCTGAGATGGATGCGCGCCACGATGAGGCGGCGCGCTATTTCCGGTCGATTGGATAGTGCCCAAGGTCGGTCGGTGAGCCTGGGCGTGGGCCCAGGTTCACCGACGCCGGGCTGGCCAGCCGTCCTAAGGTGTGAGACCTGATGTCGAACCGGCATTTCGACCCTTGAGACAGAATTTGCTTAGCCCTCCCGTCTGAGCTGGAATAGTAGAGCGCCGGCGCGAGTCGGGGCTTCGCCAAGCAAGGGAGAGACAGTGCTCAAGGTTGGAATCGTCATGGGAAGCGCGAGCGATCTGCCGATTGTCCGCAAGGCGGCAGACATGCTCGATACGCTGGAAGTCCCCTACGAGGTCCACGTGTACTCGGCACACCGCACGCCCGATCAGGCGGCGGATTTCACCCGGAATGCCCGCGCGAACGGGATCGGTGTGATTATCGCTGCGGCCGGCATGGCGGCCCACCTCGCGGGTGCCGTGGCGGCGAACACCACGCTGCCCGTGATCGGCATTCCGCTCACCTCCTCCAACCTTGATGGCATGGACGCCCTCCTGTCCACCGTCCAGATGCCCCCGGGGATGCCGGTGGCCACGGTCGCGATCAACGGTGCGAAGAACGCGGCCATCCTCGCCGCCCAGATCATTTCCCTGACCGACCCGGAGCTCGCCGCACGCATCGAGGCCGATCGCGAGGCCACAAGGGCCGCCATCCTCGAGAAGAACGCCGAAGTCGAGGCCGAGTTTAACTAAGTGCAGGGGCGCCAGCAGGCGCCCCTTATCACGTGCGCGTTGCGCGCTTATCGATAACCATCACCTATCAAGAGAATCGCAGGAACATGTACGGTCCCCAGCTTTACGAAGGCAAGGCAAAGAAGGTTTACGCAACGGACAATCCGGAGCAGGTTGTGGTGTCCTACAAGGATGACGCCACGGCGTTCGACGGCCAGAAGAAGGGCACGATCGCGGGCAAGGGTGTGGTCAACAACCGCATGTCGAACCTGGTGATGCGCATCCTCGAGGAGCACGGCGTGCCCACCCACTACGTGGAGGAGCTGAGCGACCGTGACACGATCGTGAAGAAGGTGGACATCGTCCCGCTCGAGGTCATCATCCGCAACGTGTCGGCCGGCTCGTTCGCCAAGCGCTACGGCGTGGAGGAGGGCATCGTCTTCGACGCCCCCACGATCGAGTTCTCCCTCAAGGACGACGCCCTGGGCGATCCGCTCATCAACTCCTACCACGCCCTCGCTCTCAAGCTTGCCACCGCTGAGGAGATCGAGCAGATCAAGGACTACACGTTCACGGTCAACCGCGTCCTGTCCGAGTACTTCGCCACCCTCAACCTGCGCCTGGTGGACTTCAAGGTCGAGTTCGGCCGCCTCGCGGATGGCACGATCGTGCTGGCGGATGAGATCTCCCCGGACACGTGCCGCCTGTGGGACCTGGATACGGGCGAGAAGCTGGACAAGGATCGTTTCCGCCGCGACCTGGGCGGCGTCGAAGAGGCCTACGCCGAGGTCATGGCGCGCGCCCTGGGCAACAAGTAACAAGTAGCGGGAGTTTAGGCCACCAATGGCTCTTGAAGAGGAATGCGGGGTCTTCGGGGTTTTCCGGCCCGAGGCCGGTTATGTCGCGCACGATTCGTACTACGCCCTTTACGCCTTGCAGCACCGCGGGCAGGAGAGCTGCGGGATCGTGGTCAACGACGACGGCGTGTTCGCCGAGCACCGCGACGTCGGCCTGGTCGGTGACGTCTTTACTGCCCCTGTGTTGGAGCGCCTGGGGACGGGCGAGATGGCGACGGGCCATGTGCGCTACGGCACGACGGGCTCGCGTAGCCGGATCAACGCCCAGCCGCTCGTGGTCAACCACATGAAGGGCACGCTGGCGATCGCCCACAACGGCAATCTGGCCAACGCCTCCGAGCTCCGCCGGGAGTTGGAGATGCGCGGCTCGATCTTCCAAACGACCACGGACACCGAGGTGATCTCGTACGAGATCATCCACGAGCGTCTGCGCACCAAGTCGATCGAGGCCGCTGTCGAGTCGGCGATGAACTACCTGGTGGGGGCGTATTCGTTGGTGGTGATGTCGCCGCAGAAGCTGCTGGCGATTCGCGATCCGCACGGTTTTCGCCCGCTGTGTATCGGCACGCTCGACGACGGTGGAGTCGTCTTCGCGTCGGAGACGTGTGCGTTGCACGCGGTGGGCGCCACCTACCTGCGGGATGTGGAGCCGGGGGAGATCGTCATCGCCGAGCGCGCGCCGGAGGGGGCGCAGGCCCCGATTTCGCTGCGTTCGATTCGCACGCACTGCGGCACGACCCCGCACACGGCCTGCGTGTTTGAATACATCTACTTTGCGCGCCCGGATTCGGACGTGGATGGGATGAGCGTGCATACCGCCCGCCAGCGCGCGGGCCGCTTCCTCGCCCAGTCACACCCGGCGGAGGCGGACATCGTGGTGGGCGTGCCCGATTCGGGGCTTGACGCCGCGATGGGCTTCTCCCAGGAGTCCGGTATTCCATACGACACGGGATTCATCAAGAATAAGTACATCGGGCGTACCTTCATCTCCCCGGGCCAGTCCAGCCGTGAGCGTGGGGTGCGGATCAAGCTCAACCCGGTGCCGTCGGTGGTGGCGGGCAAGCGCGTGGTGTTGGTGGATGATTCGATCGTGCGTGGCACTACCTGCAAGCGCATCATCCGCCTGCTGCGCGAGGCAGGCGCCACGGAGGTCCACTTCCGGGTCTCGGCACCGCCGTTCCTCAACCCGTGCTACTACGGCACGGACATCGATTCGCGCGAGAAGCTCATCGCGTGCCATATGAGCGAGGAGGAGATCCGGCAGGATATCGACGCCGATTCGCTTGGCTACCTCTCGATCGAGGACGCGCGGCGGATGGCCGAGCCGGCGAAGATCGGTGGCTTTTGCACGGCGTGCTTCGACGGCAATTACCCCACCCCGGTGAGCGACCCGGAGGTGAGCCGCTACAAGCGGACGATTAGGACGGGCGTGGTCAAGACCGACGACACCCCCACGATGTGGCAGATGAAGGAGGCTCGCCCATGACGAGCGATTCCCATTCCGATTCCTACGCGGAGGCCGGGGTCGATATCACGGCCGGTTATCGGGCTGTGGAGCTCATGGCCCGGCACGTGGAGCGCACCCGCACCCCGGGCGTGGTCTCAGGTTTGGGCGGGTTTGGGGGCCTGTTCGCCCCGGAGGTGGCGGGCATGGAGCGCCCGATCCTCGTATCGGGCACGGACGGCGTGGGCACGAAGCTCAAGCTTGCCTTTGCGCTCGACCGCCACGACACGGTGGGTGTCGACTGCGTGGCAATGTGCGTCAACGACATCGTGTGCTCTGGCGCCCGCCCGCTGTTTTTCCTCGACTACATCGCGTGTGGCAAGAATGTTCCCGAGCGCATCGAGCAGATCGTGGCCGGCATCGCCGAGGGCTGCGTGCAGGCGGGCGCGGCGCTGATCGGCGGGGAGACGGCCGAGATGCCGGGCTTCTACCCCGAGGATGAGTACGACCTCGCCGGCTTCGCGGTGGGCATGGTGGACGAGGCGAAGATGATGAAGAACGAGGCCCTGCCGGGCGACGTCGTGATCGGGCTTGCGTCCTCCGGCGTGCATTCGAATGGCTTTTCGCTGGTGCGCCGCGTGTTCGACATGGACCCGGAGGCCCTCGGCACGCACTACCCGGAGTTGGGCCGCACGCTCGGCGAGGCGCTCATCGAGCCGACGAAGATCTACGTGAGGCCCATCCTGGCGCTGGCCGAGGCGGTGGACGTCAAGGCGGTCAGCCACATCACCGGCGGCGGCCTGTACGAGAATCTGCCGCGCGCCCTGCCCGCCGGGCTTGGCATGCGGATCGACACAGCCGCGATCGCCCGCCCGCCGATCTTCGACCTCATCGCGCGCGAGGGTGACATCCCCGAGCGCGACATGTACAACACGTTCAACATGGGCCTGGGCATGGCCGTGGTGGTCAGCCCCGACGACGTCGATGGGGCACTTTCCGCCCTGGCCGCCGCGGGCGAGCCGGGCACCGTGATCGGCGAGGTCACCGCGTCGGAGGGCATCGAGCTGTGAGGGTAGCTGTGCTCTGCTCGGGCGGGGGAACCAACCTCCAGGCGCTCATTGACGCCGCGGCCGATGGCCGCCTCCAGCACGCGCAGCTGGCGCTCGTGGGCGCGGACCGGGACTGCTTCGCGCTTGAGCGCGCCGAGCGGGCCGGGATCTGCGCCGTGCGCGTGGCGACCAGCGACTTGGCCCGGGTGCTCGAGGAGGCCGCGATCGACGTCGTGGTGCTGGCCGGGTACCTGGCGATCGTGCCGGCCGAGGTCACGAGCGCCTACGCGGGCCGCATGATCAACATCCACCCCTCGCTCCTGCCGGCCTATGGCGGCCCGGGCATGTACGGCCTGCGCGTCCACGAGGCCGTGTTGGCCGCGGGCGAGGAGGTCACGGGCGCCACTGTACACCTGGTCACCGACGAGGTGGACGGCGGGCCGATCCTGTGCCAGGCCGAGGTGAAGGTCGAGCCGGGGGACACCCCGCAGTCGTTGCAGGCGCGTGTGATGGAGCAGGCCGAGTGGCGTCTGTTGCCGGCCGCGCTCGCGGAACTAACGCAGAAGCTGGAAGGGGCTGGCCGATGAAGGTCATGGTCATTGGGTCGGGCGGGCGCGAGCACGCGATCGTGCGCAAGCTGGCGCAAAGCCCGCGCGTGAGCGAGATCGTGGTGGCGCCGGGCAATGCCGGCATCGCCCGCGAGGACGGCCGGGGAGCCGCCGTCACCCGCGTGCCGATCGGCGCGCTCGACATCGATGAGCTGGTCACCTACGCCGCATCGAACGCGGTAGACTTCGCCGTCGTCGCCCCGGACGACCCGCTCGTGGCCGGCGCGGTGGACGCCTTCGCCGCCGCCGGGATCCCCGCCTTCGGCCCGAACGCGGCCGCCGCCCAGATCGAGGGCTCGAAGTCGTTCGCGAAGGCCTTCATGGCCCGCCACGCCATCCCCACCGCCGGTTACGCCGTCTACGACGACGAGGCGGCGGCCCTCGCCCACATCGCCACCTGCCCGCTGCCCGTGGTGGTCAAGGCTGACGGCCTGGCGCTCGGCAAGGGCGTGACCGTGGCACTCACGCGTGAGGATGCCGAGTCGGCCGTGCGCGAGGCGATGGCGGGCCGCTTCGGCGAGTCCGGCAAGCGCCTGGTGATCGAGGAATTCCTGACCGGCCCGGAAGTGACCGTGCTGGCCTTCACGGACGGTAAGGCGATCCGCCCGATGGTGTCCGCCATGGATCACAAGCGCCTGCTCGACGGCGACCAGGGCCCGAACACCGGCGGCATGGGCGTCATTGCCCCGAGCCCGCTCTACACGCCTGAGGTCGCGCAGCGGTGCGAGCGCGAGATCTTCCGCCCCACCGTGGACGGCCTGGCCGAGGAGGGCACGCCCTTCACCGGCTGCCTCTACTTCGGCCTGATCCTTACCGAGGACGGCCCGAAGGTCATCGAGTACAACTGCCGCTTCGGCGACCCCGAGACCCAGGTGGTCCTCCCACTCCTCGAGTCCGACCTGCTCACCATCTTTGAGGCCACGACGAATGGGACGCTGGGCGAAGTCGACGTCGACTTCGCACCCGGCGCCGCCGCCTGCGTGGTCATGTCCGCTGAGGGATACCCGGCCTCGCCGCGCCGGGGCGACCCGATCGACCTGCCCGCCGACCTCGAGGAGCACGTGGTCATGGCCGGCGTGGCCGAGAACGAGGGCCAGCTGGTGACGAACGGGGGCCGCGTGCTCGGCGTCGTCGGCCAAGCCGATACCCTCGCCGGCGCCCTCGACCTCGCCTACGAGCGCACCGCGCGCATCTCCTTCGCCGGAGCCCACTACCGTACCGACATCGCCCACCAGTTCCGCCACCCGTAAAGGAAAATCATGCACCGCATCTACGTCGAAAAGAAGCCCACCGAACGCCTCGAGGCGGCGGCCCTCGCGTCCGAACTGCGCGACGTCCTCGGCCTGAACGTCGGCCAAGTGCGCGTGCTCAACCGCTACGACGTGGATGGGCTCACCGACACCGAGTTTGCCGCCGTCGTCCCCACGATCCTGTCCGAGCCGCCCGTGGACGTCACGTTCTCCTCGCTTGACGACGCCGACCTGGCCGGTCACGTCTTTGCCGTCGAGTCGCTGCCGGGCCAGTTTGATCAGCGCGCCGACTCGGCCGCCCAGTGCATCCAGATCCAGCTGTCCGGGCAACGCCCGGCCGTGCGGGCCGCGAAGGTCTATGCGATCGAGGCGGACGAGGCGGCGCTCGCGGCGATCAAGGGCTACGTCATCAACCCGGTGGAGGCGCGGGAGGGCGACCTGGCCCAGCCCGAGAGCCTGGAGGCGGACGTGACGGAGCCGGCCGACGTCGTGAGCGTGGAGCTGGTCGGCGCGACGGATGCCGATCTTGTTGCTCTACGCGCCGAGTTGGGGCTCGCTATGAGCGAGGCGGACCTGGCGATGCTGCGCGACTACTTCGCCGCCGAGGGCCGCCAGCCCACGATGACCGAGGTCAAGGTGGTGGACACGTACTGGTCGGACCACTGCCGGCACACCACGTTCAACACGATCTTGGACGAGGTAACCTTCGCCGCCCCGCAGGTCGAGCAGGCCTTCCAGACCTACGTGGACGCGCGCGCCGAGCTCGGGCGCACCAAGCCCGTCACCCTCATGGACATGGGCACGATCGGTGCGAAGGTGCTGCGCTCGCGCGGCAAGCTCGTCCATCTCGACGAGTCGGAGGAGATCAACGCCTGCACGATCCGCCGCGACGTGGAGGTGGACGGCAGGGCCGAGCCGTGGCTCATCCTGTTCAAGAACGAAACGCACAACCACCCCACCGAGATCGAGCCCTTCGGCGGGGCAGCCACCTGCATCGGCGGTGCCATCCGCGATCCGCTGTCCGGGCGCGGCTACGTGCACGGCGCCATGCGCCTGACCGGCTCCGGCGACCCGCGCACGCCCCTGTCCGACACCCTCGAGGGCAAGCTGCCCCAGCGCGCGATCGCCCAGCGCGCGGCCGCGGGCTACTCCTCCTACGGCAACCAGATCGGGCTGGCCACCGGCATCGTAGATGAGATCTACCACCCCGGCTACGTGGCCAAGCACATGGAACTCGGTGCCGTGGTCGCGGCCGTGCCGGCCGACCAGGTGCGGCGCGAGGAGCCGACGGCGGGCGACGTCGTTGTGCTAGTTGGCGGCGCCACCGGGCGCGACGGCATCGGCGGGGCCACCGGCTCGTCCAAGACACACACCACCGAGTCCCTCACTACGGCCGGCGCCGAGGTCCAGAAGGGCAACGCGCCCGAGGAACGCAAGCTCCAGCGCCTCTTCCGCAACCCGGACGCCTCCCGCCTCATCAAGCGATGCAACGACTTCGGCGCGGGCGGCGTCGCCGTGGCTGTGGGTGAACTCACCGACGGGCTCGACATCAACCTCGACGCCGTGCCCAAGAAGTACGAGGGCCTGGACGGCACCGAGATCGCGATCTCCGAAAGCCAGGAGCGCATGGCCGTGGTGGTCGAGGCCACCGACGCCGAGGAGTTCATCGAGCTCGCCGCCTCCGAAAATCTGCAGGGCACGATCATCGCAACTGTCACCGATTCGGCCCGCCTGCGCATGTTCTGGCGCGGGGCGCCGATCGTGGACATCGCCCGGTCCTTCCTCGACACGAACGGCGCCGAGCAGCGCGCTCGTGCCGATGTCGCGCCCGCGGGAGACTGGCGCGCCACCGCCCTGGGGCGTGCCGGATCGTTCGCCGAGCGCCTGGCCGAGGTGGCGGGCGACCTCAACGTGGCCTCCAAGAAGGGGCTCTCCGACCGCTTCGACTCCACCGTGGGCGCCGGCACCGTGCTCATGCCCTACGGCGGCACCCGCCAGGCCACCCCGATCCAGGCGATGGCCCACCGCCTGCCCGCCTTCGCCGCCACCGACGCCGCGACCGTCATGGCCTGGGGCTACAACCCCTACCTCAGCGAGGCCAGCCCCTTCCACGGCGCCTACCTCGCGGTGATCGAGTCCGTGGCCAAGCTCGTGGCCACGGGGGCCAGCGCCGACGACGTCTACCTCTCCTTCCAGGAATACTTCGAGGGCCTGGGCGAGGACCCGGCCCGCTGGGGCAAGCCCGTGGCCGCCCTGCTCGGCGCGCTCGAGGCCCAGATCGGGCTCGGCACCGGCGCGATCGGCGGCAAGGACTCGATGTCCGGCTCCTTCCAGGACCTGACCGTGCCGCCCACGCTCGTGTCCTTCGCGCTCGCGGTGGACGACGCCGGGCACATGGTCCCCAACCAATTTAAGGCCGCCGGCAACCGGGTGACGGTGCTCCGCCCGCGGATGGCTGAGGGCGGGGCGCTCGCGGGCCTGCCCGAGCCTGAGTCGCTGCTCGAGGTTTTTACCCAGGTCACCGAGCTGCTACGCAGCGGTGCGGTGGTCAGTGCATACACGCCCGGCCGCGGCGGCCTCGCCGAGGCCGTGGTGAAGATGGCCGCCGGTGAGGGGCTTGGTTTTGACTTCGAGGGCGCCGACCTCGACTCGCTCTTCGACTACGCCTACGGGGCCTTCGTGCTCGAGTGGGCCGACGGTGTGGGGGCTGAGGGGGTCGGCGGTACCGCAGGGGGTGGCGCGGACGGCGTCGTCGGCGAGGTGCTCGGAACCGTGGCGCCGGAGGGCTTCTCCTTCGGCGAGGAGCGCGTGGCCAGCGCCGAGATCTTCGAGCTCAACGAGTCCGTGCTCGACGTCGTCTACCCCCGCCACGCCGACCAGCCCGGCGAGGTGCCGGCGAACGTGGGGAGCCAGCCGCGCGTCGTCAATACGAAGGGGGCGGCAAGGGCCGGCGTGAGCGCCCTCATCCCCGTGTTCCCTGGCACGAACTGCGAATACGACACCGCGCGGGCCGTTCAAGCCGCGGGCGGCAAGGCAAACGTGTTCGTGGTGAAGAACCGTAGCGAGGAGGACATCGCGCGCTCGGTGGAAGGATTCGCCGCCGCGCTCGCCGATTCCCAGATGCTCGTCATCCCCGGCGGATTCTCCGGCGGCGACGAGCCCGACGGCTCAGCCAAGTTCATCACCTCGTTCCTGCGCAACGAGGCTCTGGTGGAGGGCGTGGGCCAACTGCTGGATCGCGACGGTCTCATCCTTGGCATCTGCAACGGCTTTCAGGCCCTGGTCAAGCTCGGGCTGGTGCCGTACGGCAAGATTGTGGAGCCGCGCCCCGAGGCACCCACGCTCACCTTCAACCGGATCGGCCGCCACCAGTCGAGCATCGTGCGGGTGCGGGTGGAGAACACTTCCAGCCCGTGGCTGGCCGGGGTCAAGCCGGGGGAGGTCTACTCGGTGCCGATCTCCCACGGCGAGGGCCGTTTCCACGTGTCGGACCAGGACCTGCAGGCGATGATCGCGGGTGGGCAGATCGCCACCCGCTACGTTGACCTGGCGGGGGAGCCCACCATGGACATCGCCGCCAACCCCAACGGCTCAGTGGCCGCGATCGAGGGCATCACCTCGCCCGACGGGCGTGTATTTGGCAAGATGGGCCACGCCGAGCGCATCGGTGCAAACCTCTACCGCAACGTGCCGGGCCGCTACGACATGAGGCTCTTCGAGTCGGCGGTGGCCTACCTGGGGTAGGGAGGCCACCGACACCGGCGCACAAACCTACTTTTGCCCCTTGCGGTGGCGCTTCTGGGGTACGACGACGTCGGGTATCTCGCGTTGCATGAAGCGGTCAAACTGGGGGACCGTGAGTGACGCGTAGCCGTGTGTAGGAGTGTAAAGCAAGCCCATGTTGATCAACTCTGACCGCGTGGGCCCGAGGCTTTGTGAATCGCGATGCATCACCTTAGCTACAGCACTAGCCTTTTGAGGACCGGGTCCGAGCTCTGCCATAGCGCGGAGATAAGCAGCTTGAAGTGGGGTGGCGCGGTCAAGGCGAACGCGGAAGAACGACACATCCAAACCTGACTCGAAAATCGGGATCGACCTCTCGACATCGTGGCGTCGAATCGGGGATTCCGGTGCCACCCCCCACACAGCAGATCCAAGCTCCTGAATAAAATAGGGGTACCCCTCAGTGACGTCGATCGCGCATTGCAGTGCGTCTTCTTCCCAAATCACACCTTCTTGGCGTGCTGGATCAGCGAACGCTTTGCGTGCATCGTCTTCGTCAAGCGAGTCAATCTTTGGAAAAGTAAACAGGCGCTCCGAATACGATTTCGCATCTCCAGCCAACTCGGCGATCTGTGGTAGGCCAGCTCCCACCAAAGTGATAGGCAGAGCGCGCTGAACGGTCTTGTGAATGGCCATGATGAGGGATTCCAACTGGTTGCGATCCAGGAACTGGATTTCATCGATCAGTAGGACCACTCCGCACTTATGTGCTTGGGCTGCTTCTCCGACGCTCACGAGAAGCTCGGTCAAGTCATATTCGAGTACTTGTGAATCAGCTAGACCGTCAAAATCAGTGATATTGAGGCCTGCGCTGATAGCTCCATCAGGATCGAAGCTCATAGAAAATGAGCCGAGGACCCGTGCCGCCCTTTCGAGGCGAGCGTCCCATCTTTTTCGAGGGCGAAATACGCAACAGTGTGGTACGAAGCCTCATGGCAATCTGCTGCCGGAACCGATTCTCATCGTGTTTTGATGCTTCGAACTCGACAGTGACCCACCCCGAATACTCGGCGCGCTCACGAAACTCGTTAAGCAGAACAGTCTTGCCAACTCCGCGCAACCCGGTGATGATCATCGAGCGGGCGGGGCGGCCTTTCATGCTCCTAGCCAAGAGAATCTCAAATCTATTCAGTTCATCCTCACGGCCAGCAAGAACGGTGGGTTTCGCACCTGCATTGGGGGTGTACGGGTCATCGACGTACTGTACGTACTAATTTTATCAGGTTTATGCATTTATGGGCATTTTATCTAACTAAGCTAAAGCGCCCATAAATACATAAAATAGCGATAAATGGATAAAATCGGTCGGTTCGAGGCTGTGTGGCTATGTCGCCTCGGGTGAATCACCCTCGCCGCCGGCGCCGGATTAAAATATCTTGGACGTTTTCGGGGCGATCTCCCCATATG
>NZ_KV793349.1:0-7049 GCF_001808465.1 Trueperella sp. HMSC08H06 | reverse complement strand
GAAACCGTCAACAACAAGCGGGCAAGCCCAGGTGTCGTCATCCATAATCCAAATAAAATCGTGATTTTCCAGCTCTTTATAAGCCAGAGCGTGTGCGATCCCGGCGCAAAATCCGCCCGCGCCACCGGTATTTTCTGAAAGCTCGATTACACGGTCCACTACCGGATGCTGCTGGGCAAGACGTGAAGAGTCATCGGTTGAGGCGTTATCAACCACGATTACCCGCTGAACTGGTCTGGTCTGCGTAGCGATTGCGTCCAGACATTCGCGAAGCAGTTTAGCGCGGTTATAAGCTACTACCACCGCAAATACCTGACGTTCTTCGCCCATTACCCTATCTCCTGACCTAGTTTTTTCCATCATATCTAAGGCGCGAGATATCCGAACCATCAACGTCTCCTATTTTCATCACCTGCACCCTCCCTATACAAAAGTGCCCTCCAACGCCGGGAAAAAGCATAATTTTCCCGCCCCAAAAGACGAACCCGGAGGGAGATTCCGTCGCGGGAGGGTGATTTGGTTGAGAAAGGCAGCAAGCTTTCAGGCAAACTATCGGAAAAGAATTGCCATGCCCGAGGGTAATGTTCTCCTCGGAGGGCGCTTTGGGCTCTAAATCACGCACACTAAAGGGGAGCCTTGGCGTAAACCCGGGCTAATGCCCGAGAACCCGCCAAGGCTCCCCTAGCATGTTTAGCTAACTAGATAGCCAGCAAAGTTACGGGCTATAGGACATTTGGTGTTGTTTTTGTCTTGAGTTTTCGTTGGCGTGGTGGGCGAAACTGGGGTTTTGAGTTGGTTTGCCTCAACTGCGAGGACGGACAGTACGTCTTGGTAGAGGGCAGGTTTTTGCCTGTTACGGTGAAGCGTCCTGGGTTTTGTTCCGCTTCTTATATGGGGGTCAGCTCGGCTGCCCGGTGTTGATTGTAGCTGGTGATGGCCTCCTCAGGGGTGGTGTAGTCCAGGGCCTCGTGTAGGCGCTCGTTGTTCCACCAATGGACCCAGTTCAGGGTTGCCCATTCGACTTCGGTACATGACCTCCAGGTTTGGGAGTAGATCAGCTCGGCCTTGTAAAGCCCGTTGACGGTCTCGGCTAGGGCATTGTCGTAGGAATCGCCAACGCTGCCGGTTGAGGGTTTGATTCCGTAGTCAGTGAGTTTCTCGCTGTAGGTGATGCTCGTGTACTGAGATCCATGATCAAAATGGTGAACAAGATTGGATAGGTCTTGTCTGGCGTTCATGATTGCCTGCTCGAGCGCCTCCAACGGTAACGTCTCTGTTGTCATCGAGGTCCGGGTCGCCCAGACAACGATCTTACGACTGAAGACATCGGTGACGAAGGCCGTGTAGACGAACCCGGACAGGGTACGGACATAGGTGATATCGGCGACCCACAACCGGTTCGGACCCACAGCCTTGAACTGCCGCTGTACTAAGTCCGGGCGAGTATCGAAAACTGGTGCTGGCCGAGTTGTCACAGGTCTACGTCCGCGACGTATCCCACTAATTCCAGCGATTTTCATGAGCCGAGCCACCTGGTCACGGCCAATATCCCAGCCGGCACGCCTAGCTGCGTGCCAGAGCTTACGCACACCATAAACACTGAAGTTCTTCTGGTGAATCTCACGTAGTACTTCAATCAGGATCTGGTCTCGTATGCTCCTGGTGCTCGCAGGCCGGCTCTTAGCGGCCCGGTACCCCCGAGGAGTGATAAACCCTCCTTCAAGGTGTTCGCAAAGGACCCGGCACACGAACTCGACTGAGTAGTGATCGCGGTAGTGGTCAATGAAAGCGATCATTAACTCCCGGGGTGGTCGAGTTCTCGTGCGAAAAAAGCCGAAGCAAGCTTCAAAATCTCATTCGCCCTACGCAGCTGCGCATTCTCGCGTTTGAGTCGTTTGATTTCCTCATGCTCTTCACGCGCAAGCCCCTGCCCCTCACCCGTGGCAACCAAATACTGCTCATACCAGCGGCTCAGTGACTCGTTTGCGATCCCCAGTTTCGGCGCGATCTCACGCACTGCCTGCCAGTAAGAAGACGAGCCATCACCAGCTAAGCGATCCACGAGCATGCGCACCGCACGGTCCTTAAACTCTTGTGAATACCTCTTCGGCATGTTCCAATCCTCTCAAAAACAGGTAGGAACAAAACCCAGTACACTTCACTAACCCCAGCAACACAATTTGTCCTATAACCCTATTCCTCTCAAAACGAATGCGGTTCTGTTCAAATTTAAACCAACTGGCTCGAAGTGGCATCACGAACCCGGCTGACGGAGTATGCCAAACACAACTATGTTCATTTACTGTTCCTTGGCTAGGTTGTGTTCATTAATGCAAGTTCTAGATTTCTAGATCTAAACATCTCTCTTAAAAGGACCACATTTCGGTAGAGTCTTGGCTATGACGGGTTCCGGATCACAAATCGAATTCCTCTCTGATGGCGAAGGCCTCATTATCTTCAGTCAGGATGAGGATTTAGAAGAGTTCGATAACTGTGATGGGTTTTCCGTTTCAAAGGTTTCTCCCCAAGTCCTATTTCGCGCTCAGAATGTTTTCTCCACATTCAGCGAATTTCAAGTGCGCTCAAGCCGCTACGTGAAACTCAGCCCGGAGTCGGCGAAGCTTATGAGGCAACGCGTCACCAAAGGGCCCGTGAGAGGAGCGTTTCGGCGCGGTGATTTCAATCTTGCCGGAAACCCGGGTCAGTTTTTTCGAAAAATTGAGATACGAAGTACTGGCACCTTGGCCCCGGCATTCGCGACTGCGGGAGCTAGCGTAATCGCACAAGCAGCTATCGAGGCAGCGATAGCTGAAATCAAAGATTATCTCGAGACCATCGACGCAAAGCTCGACGCGCTTCTGCGACAGAGCAAAGTGGAATCTTTGGGAGAACTCGAAGGCATCTCGAATGCTCTCAAAGAAGTTGAAGATTACTACCGAACAAATAACAGTGTTTCAGCAACCAAATGGTTAACGATCAGTCACCTAGGCGCCTCCCTCCACACCATGGAAACGACCGCGCTTGAGCAGATATCGAGTTTGGTGGAACAACTGGCGGCAAGCCAAGGTGACTCGAAGAAAACAGCCAAATCCTTCCAGAGCCTAGATGAGAACCTTTCATTCTGGCTCGGTAATCTTGGCTGGAGTATTTGGCTACATGACCGGTTTTATGTCTTGGAGATCGCACACGCACAAGAATTCGAACCCGACCACTTCGACGGCTACCACGCTTCAATCCAAAGAACACGTCAGGAAAGAATCGAATCTGTAACCTGTCGGTTACTGAGAATGAACGATTCTATTCGTGCCACTGCGAACTTGGGGAACAGTGTTTGGGCCACGCATTACCAACGAGCTAGAAAGATAATCGAAGCAGCTAACAGGGCAGAAAACTCAATTCAGCGTTTTGCCCTTCACGTTAATCTCAGCTTTGAAGAAAAAAGCGAACTTCAAATACGGGGGTGGAAAGAGTCTGTATCGGGTTTTGTAGGCGACTCTGTACAAGCAGTCAACCAAAGCCGCCAGAGAGGTGTGGAGCAGATACAAAAGACTGGTGAACGGTTGCGCACGCACCGCGAGGATAGGACTCTGGCGAAGGCGGACAAGATTAGGGCTCGGCGAAATGCGAATAATAACCCGCCAGATTCCCCTTGATCTGCACCATTGCAGGTGCCTGCCGTCAACTGGCCGCTTTTCTTGGTTACGCGAGTTTTCGGGCACGCACCAGCTCGTCATAGGGATGCTTTGAGTTTGCGCCTCGTTCAATGACTTCATATTTCTCAATCGTCCACTTTGGCGACAGATTTTCGAGGGCTTCACGCGCACTCATCACCTTCGAAAAGTCCGGGCCGTGTCCGCGTGGCTTATCCGGGTCAGGCATGTGATGGACGAACAGGAGCGTTCCGCCTGGTTTAACGAGCGAACAAAGATGTCTAAAGAGGTCAGAATTCTTCTGAATCACGGGGTAGAATGCGCTCACTAGGTCATATTCCCCACTAACTTCGCGAGCGTCAGCGACAATCCACTGCACTTTCACTGAGGCCTTGTGAGCCGCAGTCTCGGCTCGGTCTATAGCAATCTGTGAAATGTCTACGGCACTCACCTGCCAGCCTTGCTGGGCCAGCCAGATCGCGTCTGCCCCCTCGCCCGCCCCAACATCGAGGACGGTACCTGGCTTCATGTCTTCAATTTCTCTGCGTAGGAGAGCGTTGACTTTACCGCTCCACAGGCGCCCTTCCGAGGCGTAACGTGCATTCCATTCCTGCGCTTCAGTACTCACGCGAATAAGGTTATCGAAATCCGCACCCTATAACGCTAGCCAGCACCCTAAATAGAATTCAACGCGAAATAACGTTAGATATAGATGCTGATGAAAATGCCGTAATAAGCCAAGTTATCAAGGGATGCGAAAACAAAACTCCACTTATATTCACCGACACCGAAGGCAAGGTGCAATTATTCCAATCGAAAGTGTCGGATACGTGCAGTACAATTCAGGGAACACTAGACGCGTCGGATTTGGATTCTATTTCAGCACGCCTTTGGTTATCGTGTATATCTGATCGGCAAAGCTAGATGTGTCCGAATCGTGTGTAACCACTATCACCGCGGCACCGTCATCAGTAGCTGATCGCAACAAATTCATTACCAATCCGGTAGACTCCTCATCTAGATCTCCCGTGGGCTCGTCTGCTAAGACCACCTCAGGGATGTTTATCAATGTGCGCGCAATTATTACACGGCGCGTCTCACCCCCAGATAGTTCCCTCGGGTAAACCTCGCTTAGGCCCTCAATCTGCAAAGCTTTCATTAGTGATTCAGCCCGCGCATTGACGTCGTAAGGTTTTTCTATACCCCGTTCTTTAGCGATCAACGCCGGTAACAAAATATTTTCACGAACGTTAAGACTAGCGATAAGAGTTTCCTGTTGCGTAGCATATCCAATTCTGCTGCCACGCAAAGTCGAAAGCTCAGAATCATCCAAGTCACCTAAAAGCTGGCCGCATATGCGCACCTGCCCTCTAGTTGGTTGCAGCAATCCAGCAAGCATATTAAGCAAGGTGCTCTTCCCATTGCCGGATCTGCCCTGAATCATTACCATCTGCCCGCTACTAACCTGTAAATTTGCCTCTTCCACAGCGTTAAAATAGCTTCCACGCCGGTAAAACTCGCGGGTTAATCCACTGGCTTGCACAACGACAGAATTCGCCATGTCCCCTCCCTTTACCTCGCCGCACGCAAAGTCAAATAAGTCTCATTTTTCAAGGTTTTACCAGCAGCTATTATCGCTGCGAGTATAGAAATGAGCAGGGCTCCGATTACACAGCAAGCAACTATTACAGACGCTGTTGCAAAACTTATATCAACATAGGGAAGCTCCAACTTGGCACGTATAAGATTGGCAAAGGGATACATTATTACCTCCCCTAATACGCCACCAATCAATCCACCACCCAAGCCGATGAAAAAGCACTCTTTCCCTAGCATAAACATGAGGTTCTTACGAGTCGCTCCCATTATTCGTAATGATGCCAATTCTTTTTTACGTTCACCTACGGATGTGGCCACAACTGCTACCAAAACTATCAGGCCAACCAACCAAAACATTGCAACTATCAACCAAATGTAACCGATTATAGTTATTGTATTAGCCTTTACTTGCGATGCCATTCCCGCAGAGGAAACTACACCCACATGTTGCATTTTATTGGCCAAAGCATCCCCTACGGCTTCTGCCGGATAGTTCGGATCAACTTTTACCAAGATAGACGAAATTGCTCTACCGTTTGGAGGGTTGTGAATATACTCCACTTGCGAAGAATATTTAAACATTTTCTCCACTGTGTTTTGATTTACGAACACAACGGTGTCATACGAAGTTCCTGTGCGCGCTAACTTAGCAGCAACATGCCAAAACTCATTAAAAAGACGCACCTGCCCATTTGGGTCAGCAAACACGTCAGCGCCTACTATAACTTCGTCATCTTTAAGCTCACCAGCATACTCAGTAGCTATCCACGGTTGCACTACAAAGTCGGTTTTTGGGTTGAATCCAATGATCTGTACATCCACCGCGCAACAGCCAGCATCAAGTGAGGTCAAGTAGGTTTCAGGGGTTGCAGCTTTAACTCCCTCTACCTTACGTACCTCTTCCAATATAGAGTCATCGTTAAAATAAAATTTTTCTTTGGATTTACCAAGTAGAAAGCTTTCGGCTGCCTGCTGGTGTTCGTTTGGAAACACAATCAGATCAGCCCCCATGCGTTCCTCCATAGCAGAAAACCCTCGGCTAAGAGCTAATGACATGAAGGTACCGGAGAAAAAAATAACACTTAAAACAATTACTGTGATTGAAAGACCTAACGTGCGTCCCGAGTAATATTTAAGATTTTCCTGTGGAAGCTTTCGTAGCCCGACACCTACCGACGAACTTTTTCCTGCCATGGAACAACCCTTCTTGAGTGCCTATTTACAGTGTTTACGCACTTTTATTTCGCGATCTTTTCACTACGGCAGTCAAACCATATAGCCACAAGCGCACACAGCAACGCCAAAACGCTCACTATTACGAGAGTTGGCAACATTACCTGCCTGCAATGCATGGTTGGCATATCACATACGCCTATGAGCAACGTAACCACTAATATTTCCAATACCGCAGTGGCTGCTACTGAGATATTTAGGCCAATGCGTGTTGGAGCCTTTACTAAGAAGTTAATAAGACCCAGTACGGCTATCATAGCGCCAATACCGAGCGAGGCTTTAGCGCTCCAGTGACAAGCCATCATCGGATGGTCACCATGAATTGGACAAGGCTGAGCGATTGTCATAGGCGCTATCGCTATCATCGTTCCAAAAAGAACTGCTGGGATTCCAGCGATATATTTGTTTTTCATGTGTCTCTTACTTCTACTTCAGTGTCGATTAGAAACGCATTGTGCGAGTCTAAGGCTTCACCCGTCGCGAGCCAAGGCTATAATAACCTGTTAGGTAAGCCTTGCCAATGTCTTTACGGTGTTTGGTGGGGTTACCCTGTGTTTGTTGACACTT
>NZ_KV793348.1:0-1317 GCF_001808465.1 Trueperella sp. HMSC08H06 | reverse complement strand
TGTACCGGCCATTGTAGCATGCGTGAAGCCCAAGACATAAGGGGCATGATGATTTGACGTCATCCCCACCTTCCTCCGAGTTAACCCCGGCAGTCTCCCGTGAGTCCCCAACCGAATTGCTGGCAACACAGGACAAGGGTTGCGCTCGTTGCGGGACTTAACCCAACATCTCACGACACGAGCTGACGACAACCATGCACCACCTGTACACCACCCCGAAGGCTGCACCATCTCTGGCACATCGCAGTGTATGTCAAGCCTTGGTAAGGTTCTTCGCGTTGCATCGAATTAATCCGCATGCTCCGCCGCTTGTGCGGGCCCCCGTCAATTCCTTTGAGTTTTAGCCTTGCGGCCGTACTCCCCAGGCGGGGCACTTAATGCGTTAGCTACGGCGCAGAACCCGTGGAAAAGGCCCCACACCTAGTGCCCAACGTTTACGGCGTGGACTACCAGGGTATCTAATCCTGTTCGCTACCCACGCTTTCGCTCCTCAGCGTCAGTGGTGGCCCAGTAACCTGCCTTCGCCATCGGTGTTCCTCCTGATATCTGCGCATTCCACCGCTACACCAGGAATTCCAATTACCCCTACCACACTCTAGTCTGCCCGTACCCACTGCAACCCCGAAGTTAAGCCCCGGTCTTTCACAGCAGGCGCAACAAACCGCCTACGAGCTCTTTACGCCCAATAATTCCGGACAACGCTCGCGCCCTACGTATTACCGCGGCTGCTGGCACGTAGTTAGCCGGCGCTTCTTCTGCACATACCCTCAACCAAAAAGGCCTTGTTCTGTACTGAAAGGAGTTTACAACCCGAAAGCCTTCATCCCCCACGCGGCGTCGCTGCATCAGACTTGCGTCCATTGTGCAATATTCCCCACTGCTGCCTCCCGTAGGAGTCTGGGCCGTATCTCAGTCCCAATGTGGCCGGTCACCCTCTCAGGCCGGCTACCCGTCGACGCCTTGGTAGGCCATCACCCCACCAACAAGCTGATAGGCCGTGAGCCCATCCCTATCCAGAAACCCTTTCCAACCCCCACCATGCGATGAAAGCAGAATATCCGGTATTAGACCCAGTTTCCCAGGCTTATCCCAAAGACAAGGGCAGGTTACTCACGTATTACTCACCCGTTCGCCACTAATCCACCACAGCAAGCTGTAGCTTCATCGTTCGACTTGCATGTGTTAAGCACGCCGCCAGCGTTCGTCCTGAGCCAGGATCAAACTCTCCACAAAAAACCAAACCAACCAAACAGTCAGTAAGATCCATACAGAAAGCCTGACAAACAGACTCAAACAACCAGAAAAACTGGCAAAAAA
>NZ_KV793347.1:0-6929 GCF_001808465.1 Trueperella sp. HMSC08H06 | reverse complement strand
TCGCCCCGCTCCCCGACCCCTCGATCACCAAGCCGCGCCTGGTCATCCACCCGCACAAGGACGCCCAGCCGTGGAACTCCGCCAACGGAGAGATCCTCAACCCCAAGGAGATCTGATGAACCTCCACGAATTACCCATGATTATCTTCACCGTGGTGGCCCAGCTGTGCGTGGGAATGTTCCTCGTGCTCGGTGCGATCCAGCTCTGGCTCACCGCCACCACCGACGAGCGCACCACCGACCGCCTCACCACCCCGATCCTGTATGTGATCGGCCCGGTGATGGTGTTCGGCCTGGTCGCCTCCATGTTCCACATGAACGACGTCACCCACACCCTCAACGTTTTCCGCCACGTGGGCTCATCGTGGCTGAGCCGCGAGATCGTGTTCGGCGTCGGCTTCGCCGGGCTGGGCTTCCTCTTTGCCCTCCTGCAGTGGTTCCGGGTCGGCCCGGCCAAGGCGCGCATTGCGCTCGGCATGGTGACGGGCCTGGTCGGTATCGGGCTCGTGTGGTCGATGTCGATGATCTACTCCTCGCTCGTCACCGTCCCGGCGTGGAACACCTGGGTTGTCCCGTTCCAGTTCTTCGCCACCACGTTGATGTTGGGCGCGGCCGCCGTCGTCGTGTCCCTCGTTGCAATGACGGCGATCCGGCAGCGCACGCCCGCCACCGAGCGCGGCCCGGTTGCGGTTCCGTCTCGCACGACGACGCCGCCCGCCTGGCAGACCCGCCTCGGCATCGACCGCAACCTGGCCGAGATTCATGCTCCCGCCACGGACAAGGAATGGAAGCTCACCACCCAGATCGTCAAAGCCTGCATGGCCCTGGTCGCCCTGGTGGCGGTGGGGATCCTCATCTCCTACGTGGCACACGTGCAGCACTTGGCCACCCACCCCGAGCCGGCGGCGGCCATCTCCGCGGCGGCGTTCTCCGGCGCGTTCTTCTGGATGCGCCTGGTGCTGCTCGGCCTGGGCGCCGTGGGCGTGGGCTTCGCGGCGTTCAAGTACGCCTCCTTGGCCACGCTTGAGAAGCCGGCCACGCTGACCTGGGTGGTGAGCGCGGCGTTCGTGCTCATCCTCGCCGCCGAGTTCATGGGCAGGTCGCTGCACTATGACTCAATGCAGCTGATCGGCATCGGCTAAGGCACCCCGGCGCGAAGCCGGAGTGAAATTTTTTGGACGATTCCGGGGCGATCTTCTTATTTGAGGAGATCGCCCCGGAATCGTCCAGTGTTTTTAAACTGCCCGGACTTCTATCGCGCCCCGGCTTAGCCAAAGAGCCTCGACAGGAAGGAGCCGCCCTCCTTCGCGTGGCCCTGGCAGCGCTCCGATTCGGGAACGCCGGCGAGGGCCTGCTCGATGTGGTTGCCGCAGCCGGCCCAGGTGGGCTTGCCGCACTTGGGGCAGGTAACGCGCTGGCACATGGTTCTTCCTTCTTTCTTCCCGGGCCTTCACCCCAGGATTTTTCCTGAGAGCGGCTGTGCTCCCAGCTGTTCATGGTGACGGCCAGGGCCGCCTTTACTTGACGACGCCGTCCGCGCTGTCGCCGAGTTCGGCCAGCATGGTGATCATGCCGCCGGAGTGGTTGACGCACGTGTTGCCGGCCTGGACCAGCTGGCGGTGTGCGAGGTAGGAGCGCATGCCGGACTTGCAGTGTACGGCGATAGGGCGCCCGGCCGCAGAGGCGCGAACCTCGTCCATCCGATCGCGGATCTCGAGGTGGGGGATGTTGAGGGCGCCGTCGATGTGGCCCTCGCTCTCGTATTCGGCGCGGCTGCGCACGTCGAGGATGAGGTGGGTCTGGCGCAGGCGCGCCAGGTCGGCGGTGTGCCACACCTCCATCGTGCGGTCGAGCACGTTGGAGGCCATCATGCCGGCCATGTTGACCGGGTCCTTCGCCGAGCCGTACGGCGGGGAGTAGGCCAAGTCGAGGTCGATGAGGTCGGCCACGGTCATGCCGGCCTTGATCGCGGTGGCGAGCACGTCGATGCGCTTGTCCACGCCCCCGCGGCCCACGATCTGCGCGCCGAGCACCTTGCCATCCTCGGCGAAGTGGAGGCGCATGTGCATCTGGGTGGCGCCGGGGAAGTAGCCGGCGTGGTCGGCCGGGTGGAGGGAGATCGTGTGGTGCGCGATCCCCTCGAGCGCGCGCTCGTTCGCGCCGGTCATCGCGGCGGTCAGCTTGCCCACGCGCACGATCGCCGTGCCCGCGGCCGCCGGGATCGGGTGGGACAGGTTGCCGGAGATCGCGTCTGCCACGAGCCGGCCGGCACGGTTGGCCGGGCCCGCGAGCGCCACGGGCCGCCGCGCCCCGGTCACCAGGTCCGTGGAGACCACGGCGTCGCCCACGGCCCACACGCCTTCGAGGTTGGTGCGTCCGTGTTCGTCGACGACGATGGCCCCGCGCTCGCACTCCACTCCCGCATCCTCCCAGATGCTGGTGCGGGGGCGGACGCCGGCGGCAAGCACCACCACGTCTGCCTTCACGCGCGAGCCGTCGGAGAGCACCACGTCGGCCGGCACACCCGCGCCCGGCTCCTCGATCGCCGTGACGGCGGTGGAGGTGCGCACATCCATCCCGAGCTCGGCCAGCTCTTGGGCCACGTAGTAAGCGCTCTCGGTGTCGAGCGGGGGCAGCACGTGGTCGGCGAACTCGACCACGGTGGTCTTCACCCCGCGCATGGCCAGTGCTTCAGCGGCTTCAAGCCCGATGAAGCCGGCGCCGATCACCACGGCGGACGACGCACCGGCCGCGGCGTCGTGAAGCGCGTGGGCGTCAGAGACGGTGCGCAAGGTGGTGACGCGCGGAGAGTCGATGCCGGGCACGTCAGGGCGGAAGGCCTCGGCGCCGGGCGAGAGGACGAGGACGTCGTAGGTGAGCTCGTAGTCGGCGTCGGGACCATTCACGCGGACGGTGCGCGCGGCGGGGTCGAGCGCGGTAACGGCGCTGTTGACCCGCACGTCGAGGTTGAGTGAGGCCTTGAGCGAGGCCGGGGTCTGGACGAGGAGCGCGCCCGGGTCGGTGATTTCGCCGGACACGAAGTAGGGCAGGCCACAATTGGCGAACGACACCTCGGGGCCCGCCTCGAGCACAATGATCTCGGCGCCCTCCTGCAACCTGCGCAAACGCGCCGCGGCCGACATCCCTCCGGCAACTCCACCAACAACAACGATCCTCATTGGGTGACCTCCATCCCCTTCGATACCCCCTGGGGTATAGGGTAGTGTCGACGACAACGTCGCGCAACCACTCCCCGCCGCGTAGGATGGGCCCGAACAGAAGAGGTAGCATCATGGGCATCGAAGAGCTCCAGGCCGAGCAGCGCAAGGCGCTCAACCGACTCAAGCGCGCCCGCGGGCAACTCAACGCCGTCATCGAGAATTTTGAAAACGGCGGGGAGTGCGTGGACGTCATCCACCAACTCGCCGCCGTGACGTCCGCGCTCAACCGGGCAGGGTTTACGATCGTGGCCGCCGCGATGAAGAATTGCGCTTTTTCTGACGAGCCGCTGACCACGCCCGAGGAGCTGGAAAAGGCCTTCACCTCGCTCGCCTAGGCATTATGAAACTTTATTATCACGTAACTTTTCCCGTGTCAGAGGCGGTTTTCCCGCTTTTGAGATCATCTGGGACCTTGGTCTAACGAACACTCGTCGTTTAGCTCGAATACTGGCATTGACAGCCGGAAATTCCGGCATTCTTTGTTCAGTTTTTGGGGGCGATGATGACTCAGACTCTCTCACCCGGCACGACCGCGCAGCCGCACGGCCCTTCGCGCCGCACATTCCTCAAGTGGTCCGGGGTCGCCGCGGGAGTTGCCGGCCTGGCGGCCACCACCACTAGCCTCGGCACGCCGAAGGTCGCGGCCGCAGACGCGGAGGGGATCGCCGACGCCGACCGCACCGTGTGGTCGGCCTGCACCGTCAACTGCGGCTCGCGTTGCCCGCTACGCCTGCAGGTCAAGGATGGCACCGTGGTCCGGGTCCTGCCGGACAACACCGGCACCGACGAGCTCGGCAACCAGCAGGTGCGCGCGTGCGTGCGCGGGCGCTCGATCCGCCAGCGCATCTACAACCCCGACCGCCTCAAGAAGCCGATGAAGCGCAAGGAAGGCACCAAGCGCGGCGAGGAGCAGTGGGAGGAAATCTCCTGGGATCAGGCGCTGACCGAGATCGCGGAGAAGATGAAGGACATCAAGAACCGCTACGGTAACGAGGCCTTCTACATCCAGTACGGAACCGGCACGCTCGGCGCGGTCATGTCCTGCTCGTGGCCCCCGAACAACACGCCGATGGCTCGCCTGCTCAACGCGTTCGGCGGCTACCTCGACCATTACTCGGATTACTCCACCACGGCCATCACGCAGGCCTATCCCTACTTCTACGGCACGTGGGTCAACTCCAATTCGTTCGACGACGTCGCCAACTCCAAGCTGCAGGTCATGTTCGGCAACAACCCGATCGAGACCCGCATGTCGGGCGGCGGGCACACGTTCGTCACCCAGAACATCAAGCGCGAGCACGGCGTGCGCACGATCATCATCGACCCGCGCTACTCGGAGACCTCCGTGGCGCTCGGAGATGAGTGGGTGCCGGTTCGCCCCGGTACCGACGCCGCGCTGATCGCCGGCATGATCTACGTAATGGTTGAGGAGAACCTGCACGACCAGGCGTTCCTCGACAAGTACTGCCTCGGCTTCGACGAGGACCACATGCCCGAGGGCGCCCCGAAGAACGCCTCCTACCGCGCCTACCTTGAGGGTAAGGGCGCGGACGGGGTCGCGAAGACCCCCGAGTGGGCCTCTGACATCTGCGGCGTCCCGGCAGCCGACATCCGGCGCCTGGCCCGCGAAATCGCCAACGCCAAGCCCGCCGCGATCACCCAGGGCTGGGGGCCGCAGCGCCACGCGAACGGCGAGAACACCGCCCGCGCGATCTTCCTCCTCGCCTGCGTGACCGGCAACCCCGGCATCCCCGGCGGCGGCACGGGCGCGCGCGAGGGTGCGAGGGGCCTGGGGGTCGGCACGTCGTTCTACTCGGAGTTCGTCAACCCCTCGAACAAGATCATCTCCTGCTTCTCCTGGCTCGATGCGATCGACCACGGCCCGGAGATGAATACGTTCAACGCGGGCGTGGGCGTCAAGCCCGAACCCGGGGTGCGCGGCTTGAAGATCCCGGTGGATGAGAACATGCAGCCCGAAAACACCTCGCTAGAGGTGCCGATCAAGGCGGTCTTCCAGTACGCGAGTAACTCGCTCGTCAACCAGACCGGTGACAACAACGAATCGGTGCGCATCCTCGAGGACGAGTCCAAGTGCGAGCTCATCGTCACCACGGACATCATGTACACGGTCTCGGCCCGCTACTCCGACTACGTGCTGCCCGGTACCTCCACCTCGGAGGAGTTCGACTACCACGCCGGTGCGAACGGCGGCCCCATGGCCTACGGCATCGTCTCCCAGCAGGCGATCGAGCCGATGTATGAGACGAAGTCGATCTTCGACATCTGCACCGAGCTCGCCGCGAAGCTGGACCTCGAGCAGGAGTTCACCGGCGGCAAGAGCCGCGAGGACTGGCTGCGTGAGGCGATCAACGGCTCACGCGAGGACGACCCGGCCCTGCCCACGTGGGACGAGTGGAAGGAGATGGGGATCTACCGCCGTAACGACGGCCCCGTCATCACCATGAAGGACTTCCGCGAGGACCCGGAGGCGAACCCGGTGCCCACGCCGTCGGGCAAGATCGAGATCTACTCCGAGCGCCTGGCGAACCTGGCAAAGGCCTGGGAGTTCGGCGTCTTCCGCCCGGCCCTTGCCGGCGACGTCCTCACCCCGCTGCCCGAGTTCGTGGCCACCTGGGAGGGTGCGCTCGAGGCCCGCGAGAACGCTGAGCACCCGCTGCAGGTGATCGGCCACCATTTCAAGGGCCGCACACACTCCAGCTACGGCAACGTCAACCTCCTCAAGGAGGCACACACCCAGACCGCGTGGCTCAACCCGATCGACGCCGAGGCGCGCGGGATCGCCAACGGGGACGCCGTCTACGTGTTCAACGAGCGCGGCACGGTCCAGCTGCGCGCGCTCGTCACGCCGAGGATCATCCCCGGCACCGTGTCGATCCCGCAGGGCGCGTGGTACAAGCCGCTGCCCTCGGCCGATTTCTCGCTACCGGCGGGGGCGAACGGGGAGCGGCCGGTCGACGTCGGCGGCTCGGTCAACACCCTCACCTCCCTCCACCCGACCCCGCTTGCCAAGGGCCTGCCCAGCCACACGGTGCTGGCACAGGTTGAGAAGGCGGAAAAGGGTGCGCTGGAGCGGATCGAGGCGGCCTACTACCAGCCCTATAACGCGGATACCGCGGGCGTGAGCAAGGAGGACTAATGAGCGAGATGCTAACCCAAGCGGGTGCCAACTACGGATTCTTCTTTGACCAGGAGCTCTGCACGGGCTGCAAGGCCTGCCAGATCGCCTGCAAGGACAAGCACGACCTGCCGATCGGCGTCAATTGGCGCCGCGTGGTGGAGTATTCGGGCGGCACGTGGACGGCACAGGGCAACGCCCTCACCCAGAACGTGTTCACCTACTACACGTCGATCGCGTGCAACCACTGTGAGGACGCGATCTGCATGCAGGTCTGCCCCACCACGGCAATGAGCCGGCGCGAGGACGGCACGGTGTACGTCGATTCGTCCAAGTGCGTGGGCTGCCGCTACTGCGAGTGGGCCTGCGCCTATGGCGCCCCGCAGTTCAACGCGGAGGAAGGCCACATGTCCAAGTGCGACCTGTGCTACGACTACCGCTCCACCGGCCAGGAGCCCGCGTGCGTCACGGCGTGCCCGTCGCGCGCACTGGACTGGGGCCCGATCGACGACCTGCGCGCGCAGTTCGGCACCGAGGATGGCATCGCCCCGCTCCCCGACCCCTCGATCACCA
>NZ_KV793346.1:12193-40343 GCF_001808465.1 Trueperella sp. HMSC08H06 | reverse complement strand
ACACGGTGGGTGGTAGCCTAGGCTGCCACCTACCGGCACGCCGGCCCATCAGTGCGGGCCCCGGAATCTCCGGGGCCCGCACCCATGTCTGGCGGCCAGCCCGACACAACTCGTAAATATACCGGCTACCGATTCCTATACGCCCCTGCCTCACGCCAGGTTCACGACTTATTACGGCACCCCCGAGTAGCGCCAGCCCTCAGCCGCAGCGGCCAAGCCCCGGCGCGCCAGCACCGGCTCGCCCGGCCCCGTAGAATAGGCCCTATGAACCGCGACATCACCCCCATCATCTTCGGCTGGGACCTAGCCGATTACGCCATGGCCCGCCTCATCCACGAAAGCTCAGGCATCAAGCCCCGCCTCTACAGCCAGATCCACCGTGGCTTCATCGACAACTCTCGCATTCTCGCCCAGCACATCACCGAGCCGCGCGCGATCTCCGATTTCACCAAGTTCCGCGCCCTGCTCGATTCTCTCGCCGCCGAGCTCCCCGGCGCCCGCGTGGTCCCCCTGGTCAACACGGACGAGCACGTCCAGTTCCTGGCCAGCATCCGCCCCGAGTTGCCTGCCAGCTGGATCATCCCGTACGCCTCCCCCGAGGCGATCGCCACCGCCGACTCCAAGGCCCGCCTCAGCGAGCTCGCTGCCAGCCTGGATCTGGCCACCCCGCGCCAAGTCAGCGTCTCCACCAGCGAGCCCGACGCCGCGGCCACCGCCCTCACCGCGCTCACCTTCCCGATTGTGCTCAAGCCCGAGGAGCGCTCTCACCTCATCGAGTTTTCCCCGCGCGGCCTGACCAAAGTCCTCCCGTGCGACACCTTGGACGACGCCGTCTCCCGCATCCGCACCTGGCACGACGCCGGCATTGCGACCTTCCTCACCGCCCAAGAGCTCATTCCTGGCGACGACACCACGCAGTGGGTGGTCAACGGCTATATCGACCGCGCCGGCCGCGTCACCGCCGTCGGCTCCGGCCGGGTGCTGGTCGGCAACCACGAACCCTACCTCCTGGGCAACGCCGGCATCCTCCACGTCACCCCGAACAAGCCGCTCATGGAAGACGGCTCTCGCCTGGCCCTCGCCGCCGGCCTGCGCGGCTTCTTCTCGCTAGACGTCAAGATCGACCCACGCACCGCCACCCCCTACTGGCTCGACCTCAACCCGCGCATCGGCCGCAATCACTACTACCTCAAGGCCGGTCGCGTGGATGTGTGGCGGGCGTTCATGGAGGATCACGACGACGACGCCGCGCCCCACGTCCAGCGAATGCAGGGGGAGGCGTTGTACCACGTCCTGCCGCTGAGGATGCTCAAGGAGTATCTGAGCCCAGAGTTGTATGCGCAGGTCAAGCCCCTGAAGCGCACGGCCATCGACCCGTTGAACACCCCCGGCGACCGCCACCCGCGCCGCACCTTGTTCCGCATCATCAACGCGGAGAACATGCGCCGCAAGACCCGGGCCCACTACCCCGAGCCCACCGACACGGGCTTCTAGCCGCGCCCACCCCGGCATCATCACACCGCGGCCTGCCCTATCCCTGCGGGCCCTCACGTAGACTGGTGCGCAGAAGAAACGAGGGATAATGCGATTTGTCAAACTTCACGATGCCACCTATGAGCGCTTCGCCGCGCAATCCGAGCGAATGTCCTTCACCCAGCTACCCGGCTACGTGTCCACACGCCGCGCGGAGGGGCACCGGGTGGAGCTGGTCGGTGTCGTCGACGGCGAGCCGGAGCGCCTGGTCGCCGCCGCCGCTGTTGTCCTCCAGCCGTGGCGCAAGTTCTTCTACAAGGCCAACCTCGTCTTCGGCCCCACATTCGCCGATTACTCCCCCGCCGCCGAGGCCACCTTCTACCGCGGCCTCGTGGAGTGGCTGAAGCGCACGCCCCGGGTGGTGGCGTTGCGCGTGGTACCGATGGTGGTGCGTGCGTTTTACAACGACGTCGACCGCGGCTCTGAGACCGAACGCGCACAGCGGATCGATGCCCTGCTGGCCGAGCTGGGTGCCACCCACCTGGACAAGGATTTCAACGACTCCCCCGACATCCAGACCCGCTTCGTTTACGTCAAGGACATCGCGGGGATGGACCTGGCGCAGGTGACGAAGTCGGCGGGGCAGCAGGTGCGCACGGCTTTCAACCGGTGGGGAACGAACGGCGTGGAGGTCCGTTTCAACGACCCGGCCGACATTGACGTGCTGGGCGACATCCTCGCGCACACCGCGGAGCGCACGGGCACCACCCCGCCTACGCGCTCGGAGCTGACCTACTACCAGGACCTGGCCAAACACCTCGGCCCGGAGGAGACCTTCTTCCCGGTGGCCGTGCTCCGGCCCGCGGCCTACCTGGCCGAGATTGCCGCCGAGCGCGAGCAGGTGGAGGCCAAGATGGTCGACTTTTCTGAGCGCGAGAAGGCGCTGGTGGCCGAGGGCAAGGTGCTGGGCAAGAAGCAGCGCAACCAGCTCAAGGAGCTCCAGTCCCGCATCGAGGTGTTGGACCGCCGCCAGAGGGAGACCGAGGCCGTCCGTGCCGAGCATGGTGAAGAGATCGTGCTGGCTGCCTCCTTCTTTATCCACTCCCCGCACGAGCTGACCTACCTCGTCTCCGGCGCGTATGCCCAGTTCAACGACTATTACGGCATTTACTTCATCCACCGCGCCATGTTCGACTGGGCCACCCGCAACGACGTGCGCTGGTACAACTTCTTCGGCATGACGGGCGACTTCAACGCCGATGCCTCCGACGCCGGCGTAGTCCACTTCAAGCAGCAGTTCAAGGGGAACGCGGAGGAGTACGTCGGCACCTACGACCTGCCGATCCGCCCGATCCTCGCCAGGGCCACGAAGGCGGTTGACCCCGACTAGGTCAGACCTTTCAGGGGTGTCCCCGGCCCGCTGGGGGCCGGCGGCTCAAAATAACTGGACGATTTCGGGGCGATCTTCTTATATGAGGAGATCGCCCCAGAATCGTCAAAAACACTTCAATACGGCCGGCCGGCGCCGGTTACTGCCGGCACCCCGATTATTGACGGCTGGCGCCGATGCACGTCCGCGCCTGGAAGGCGGCGTACTTCACCTCATCGAGCGGCACGTCGATGTTGCCTATCCAGTACACGATGTTGTTTTCGGTGAACTTCTTCTTGAAGTGGGTGAGGGGGTCGGAGTCGTCATCGGAGAGGATGCCGCCCATGTCGTAGGTGGCACACCCGGCCTTCACCGCGTAGCAGACCTCGTCGAAGTCGAGCTGGTAGGACTGACCCTTCTGGAACTCGTGGGTGTCCCCGCCGTACATGGCGTAGGCGCCCCCCCCGTGAACCACCATGATCGACGTGGCGATCGGCCGGCCTTCGTACATGGAAAAGCTCAGCCGCGTGCTGTCCGGGAAGGCTTCGTAGATGCGCTCGAAGTAGTCCTTGGGCCGGCACGTGATCCCGTGGTGTTCAGCAGAGACGCGGACGATCTCGTAGAACTGGTCGAGGTCCGCCACGCTCCCCACGCGCGTGCTCACCCCGTACTTTTCACCTTTGCGGATGTGCTTGCGCGTGTTGCGCGAGTAGTCCATGAGGATCTGTTCGCAATCCCGCCCGCGGATCTCGAGCACGGTGTTCATGAGGGGCTGACTGGAGTTGAACGGGTCGCGCGTGAACGTCAGCCCTGCCGCAGCGTATTCGGCCTCGAGCGCTTCGTCCAGCTCGATCGCCGGGTCCACTCGGAGCAGGAATCCCCCGTTCTCGCGTGCGAACTGGGCCGCCTCGCCCACAAGCTCCGCCACCGTCTCCACGTCCCGCGGGTCGCACACGGGCCCGCGCGGCGCGTAGAAGAAGCGTCCGCCGATCTGCGAGTCGTCAATGGAGAGCACCTGCATCGCCCCATCGATCGTCCCGCCCGTGCGGTGGACGAATCGGTGTGCCTCCCATCCCTTCTTGACGTGTGCCCAGCCGAGCGTCTGGTAGAGATTCGTGAAGGGGGAGGAATCTACGAACGCGCCATACTCGCGCAAAATGGCGTCATTGTGGGAAATAAGCACGCTTCTAGGATAGGAAAAAGCGCCCCGCGCGTTACCTAACCCTTGTCATACCCCGGGCTGACCCTTGCCCCATTCCTGGCACCGCGGTTCTAGAATGAAGGGAGCCGATTTCGCCCACCGTAAGGGACCGATGTTCATCAACCGTTACAAGCCGCGCCATGGCAAGGAAAGGGTGCCGCTGTTGGCACCGTCTGCTGAGTCTTCGGGTCCGACGACGCCCTGCTCCCCGGCTTCCCTCTCAGCCGCGGCCGTGGACGTCCCGGCACCCGCCGGCGACGCCCCAGCCGGCGTCGTGAACACGGGCGCAGCCGAGGCTCAGCCTGAGGCGGCCGGTTCGTTCGCGGAGTCGAAGCGGAGATCGGCGAAGGCGTCGGCGTTGATGGGCCTGGGCACGCTGACCTCGCGTCTGCTAGGGATGGTGCGCTCGCCGATGCTCATGGGTGCGGTGATCGGCCTGAACTCCCTGGCGGGTAACTCGTTCGACATCGCGAACAAGTTGCCCACGCTCCTGTACATGATTATCGCGGGCGGCCTGGTCAACGCGGTGCTGGTGCCGGCGATCGTCAAGGCGAGCCGGGCGGAGGACGCGGGGGCGGCGTTCATTAACAAGCTGCTGACGTTGTCGATGGTCACGCTCGGCGTAATCACGGCGATCCTCACGGCGGCCGCGCCGATCGTGGTGAAGATCTACGCCGCTACCCTCGACCCGGAGTGGTACCGCCTCACCACCCTATTCGCCCTGTGGTGCATGCCACAGATCTTCTTCTACGGCATGTACACGATCTTCGGCCAGATCCTCAACGCGCGGGAGAACTTCGGCCCGTACATGTGGGCGCCAGCGCTGAACAACGTGATCGCGGTGGGCGGCCTGGCCCTCATGCTGTGGATCTGGGGCCCGTCCGATGTGGCCACCACCTCCGAGGCCGCCACCTGGTTCTCGGCCCGCGGTAACGTGCTGGCCGGCATCCACACGCTCGGGATCGCGGCCCAGGCGGGCATCTTGCTGATCCCTCTGCGACGGGTGGGGATCCGCTACCGGCCGGACTTCAAGTGGCGCGGCTCGGGGCTGGGCCAGGCGGGCAAGGCCTCGCTGTGGATCCTGGCGATGATGGGGATGGGCATGTTGCCCACGATCGCCCAGTCGAATGTGTCGGCGGGGGCCACGATGCGCGCTCAGCAGGCGGGGATGGACCTGGACGGAGTGGTCGGCAACCTCGGCTATTCCACGGCCTACACGATCTATTCGATCCCTACCTCGGTCATCACGGTCTCGATCGCCACGGCTCTGTTTACGAAGCTGGCTCAGGCGGCGGTGGCGAAGAACTACTCGCTGGTACAGGAGGAGGCTTCCTACACGCTGCGCCTGACCTCCACGCTCATGTTCCTCTCCACGGCTCTGGTGGTGGTGTTGGCGGTGCCGGTCACGCGCGTGCTCTCCCCCAGTTCCTCACCAGCGGAGATCGGTTCGATCGCGGTGGTTGTGGCGGTGATGGCGATTGGCCTGCCGGGGGTGAGCGCGGTGGCGGTGCTCAACCGCATCTACTACGCGCTGGAGGACACGCGTGCGGCGTTCCTCGTGGGTCTGCCGTGGCAGGTGGCGGGCTTCGTGGGCTTCATCGCGTGCGGGTTCCTGCCGCCCCAGTGGGTGGTGGTGGGGGTGGGCGCCGTCATGGCGTCGACGAACCTGGCGGCCGGCGTCGTGACCTACCTTTTTGTACGACGCCGTCTGGGCGGGCTCGACCTTACGCGCGTCGCCACTGCTCACGCCAAGCTTGCCGCGATCACGGTGATCACCGTGGCGGCCGGGTTCGGGCTACTGTCGATTGCGAGCAGGTCGATGTTCGCCTCCTCGTTTGGGCTGTCGGTTCTGGCGATCATGGTCGCTTCCCCGGTGTTGACCGCGCTGTTCTACGTGCTCGCGCGCGCGTTCAAGATGCCGGAGGCGGCGGGCGTCACCATGTTGCTGGGCAAGTTGGCGGGGCGTATCCGCCGATAGTCCCGGTGAGGTTGACCGCAGTCAGCACGAGGCCCTATTCAGATGCGCGGGATGCTGACACACTGGGGGTATGAGCATTTCTACCTCGAAATTGTCTGTCATTGGCGCTGGTTCGGTTGGAACCGCCCTCGCGTATGCTGCGATGATCCGTGGTTCGGCCAAGATCGTCGCCCTCCAGGATCTTAATGAAGCCAAGGTGGAAGCCGAGGTCCTCGACCTCGCCCACGGTACCCAGTTCATGCAGTCCTCTTCGATTATCGGCGGCGCGTCGCAGGACGTGACGGCGGATTCCGACGTCGTGGTCATCACCGCGGGCGCGAAGCAGAACCCGGGGCAGACGCGCCTGGACCTGGCCGCGAAGAACGTCTCCATCCTGGAGTCGATGTTGCCGGGCCTGGTGGAGCGCTCCCCGAACGCGGTGTTCATCCTGGTGACGAACCCGGTGGACGTGCTGACCTACGTGGCCACGAAGATCACGGGCCTGCCGTCGGGTCGCGTGTTCGGCTCGGGCACGGTGCTTGATTCCTCGCGTCTGCGCTGGCTGCTCGGTCAGCGGCTTGGCGTGTCGGCACGCTCGGTGCACTCGATGATTATTGGCGAGCACGGAGATTCGGAGTTCGCGATGTGGTCCACGGCCACGGTCGGCCAGATCCCACTGCACGACATCATGACCCCCGAAGGCGCACCCTTCACCCCGGCCCAGCTGGACGAGATCGAGCACGAGGTCCGCAGCGCGGCCTACAAGATCATCGAGGGTAAGGGTGCCACGAACTACGCCATCGGCGTCTCCGGTGCGCGCATCGTGGAGGCCGTGCTCGGCAACCAGAAGGCCGTGCTCCCGGTGAGCTCGCCCCTGCACGGAATTGACGGCGCGTCCGACGTGGCACTGTCGGTACCGTCGATCGTGGGCAGTGCGGGCGTGGAGCGGGCGCTCCCGCTGTCGCTCAACGACGCCGAGGCGGCCCGCCTGACGTCCTCGATCGAGGCCCTGCGGCAGACCATCAAGGTGGTCGGCTACTAGAACGCCAACCTGTTAGCGGGCTCGCCGGGCGGCGAGCCCGTTTTCTTATTCCTCGGCACGCCTCTCCGCGGCCCCATCTTGCCCAGGGCCAGGCTAGCTTTCCGGTGACGGCTGGCCGGCACGGTCGACGTCGTCGTGAATCGTCCGATAAAAGCCCATCATCGCCACCACCATGACAATCGCGAACGGCAAACCCATGATGACCGTGGCCGACTGCAAGGCCGGGATGCCGCCAACCACCAGCATGCCGATCGTGAGCACGCCGGTAGTGGCCGCCCAAAAGATCCGTAGCCACGGGCGGGCGTCCGTGCGCGGGGTGGGGAGGTCGCTGGAAAGGTTCGCCATGACCAGCGAGCCCGAGTCCGCCGACGTCACGTAGAACAAGAACGCCACCACCGTGGCGATCATCATGACCACCCGGGCCGCCGGCATGCCCTCCAAGAGCGAGTAGAAGCCGAACTCGGGGACCTCGAGGGTGGCGTGGGCGAAGGCGAGGTCGTCGTCGTGAATGACGCGGTCAAGCGCGGCGTTGCCGAAAATCGAGATCCACACGGCCACGTACAGGAACGGGACGGTCAGGCAACCGATGATGAACTGGCGCAGCGTCCGCCCGCGCGAGATGCGCGCTAGGAACATGCCCACAAACGACGCCCACGCCACCCACCAGGCCCAGAAGAACAGCGTCCACGCCGCCTTCCATGCGTCGGCGTCCGAGAACGCCATCGTGTCCAGGGTCATGCCCGGGAACATCGCCAACACGTCGCCTACGTTCATCACGATCGCGTTGAGGAGGAAGGACGTGCGCCCGCCGACCAGCACCCAGACCACGGTAAGGATCGCGAGGAACACGTTGAGCTGGGACAAGATCTTGATCCCGCGCGCTACGCCCGACACCGCCGAGATCCCCGCCATCACCACCGCCACCACGATGAGGGCCACCTGCGCCGGCAACCCCTTGCCAACGCCGAAAATGATCTCCAGCCCCACGTTGATTTGCACGACGCCGATGCCGAGCGTCGTCGCCACACCGAACACCGTGCCGAGGATCGCGGCGATGTCGACGACGTCACCCAACACCCCGTACACGCGCGGGCCGAACACCGGCTCAAGGGCCGAGCGGACAGCCAGGCGGCGGCCGTGGCGATAGGAGAAGTAGCCCAAGATCATGCCCATCAGTGCATACATCCCCCAGCCGGTCAGGCCGTAGTGGAAAATCGTCCACACGGGCGCCTGCTCGGCCGCCTCCAGCGACTGGGCGGCCACGCGCGGCGGGGCCATGTACTGGGCAATCGGCTCGGCCACCGAGAAAAAGATGATGTCCGTGCCGATGCCCGCCGCGAACAGCATCGAGCCCCAGGCGAACGTGGAAAACTCCGGGCGGGAGTCGGACGGGCCGAGGCGGAGGTGGCCGTAACGAGAGAACGCCACCACCAGCACGAAAATGACCACCACCGTTGCCATGAGAATGTAGAACCAGCCAAACCACTGGCCGATCCACCCCGTGGCAGCCCCGAGCGCATCCGCCGCCGAACCGGTGTCCACAAACGCCCACGCCGCAATCGCCAAGATGATCGCCGCTGACCCGACGAAGACCGTGCGCTTTACACGCTGGGCCGGTGCGGGGTGTGCGGGTGCGGAGTGTGCCGGCTTGTCGCGGGTGGCACGCTGAGGCATCATTCGTTCCTTCGATCAAGGCGGCCGCGCGCGGGCATTGCGCGGGGCCGCAGACTCACTGCGTCGATTATGCCAAAGCCGGCCGCGGTGCGTTGCAGATCCATATTACCGGTCGAGAAACACAGGTGTTCCGTGCGAAAATAGATCGAAAGCAAAGGAGTTCTCGTGACTGAACAAGTACCACTGACGCCGCAAGGCCCCGAAACGCTTGCGGGCAAGGGCCCCAAGGCCGCGAGCGGCCAATCGGTTGGCGAACTCGTCGCAAAGATCACCGCCCAGTTCTCGGCGTTGGTACGCGACGAGATCCGCTACACCAAGTTGCAAGCCACCTCCAAGGTGAAGAAGCTCGGCATCGGGGGCGTGCTACTCGCCGTCGCCGGTGTGCTCGCCCTCTACATGCTCGGCACCCTGCTGCTGGCCGCAGGCTACGGACTGGCCACCGTTATGCCGCTGTGGGCGGCGTTCCTGGTGGTCTCCGGCGGGTTGCTCCTCATCATCCTCATCCTCGCGCTCATAGCCGTCTCGCGCTTCAAGGCGGCGAACAAGCACACAGTGGACCCGAAGGGCGGCCTGGAGAAGGACATCGAAGCGGTGAAGAAGGGAATCCAATGACGAACGTGAGCCAGAAAAAGGCAGTTGACTACGAAGCCCCCAAGGGCATCGAGGACACCCGCACCGCTGACGAGGTGGACGCGGACATGCAGCGCGTCCGCGAGGAGCTGACCGCCACCGTCAACGAACTGGCCGGCAAGCTCCACCCGGACAACCTCAAGGAAGAAGCCCGCGCCTACGCCGAAGAGCGCCTCAGCCAGGGCAAGGAGCAGGCCATGGGGTTGGTGGATGACGCGAAGGCTGGCGACAAGAAGGCGCTGGCCATCATCGGCACCACGCTCGCCGTGGTCGCACTGTTCGTCATCCGCAAGATCATCAAGTAATCAGCATGCAAGCGTAGATATGAGTGTGGGGCGGCTTTCGGGCCGCCCCACACTTTTGGTTGTCTAGTTGTCTTCGGTCGCGGGTCTGCTTGCCCTCTCCATGACTTCCTTGCGCGGGAAGCGCCGGTGGCCCCCGAGCGTGCGGATCGACGGCAACTTGCCGCTGTCTGCCCAGCGCGCCACCGTCTTCGGGTCCACCCGGAACAGGGCCGCAACCTCCGCCGGGGTCATCAAGTCAGTGTCATAATCCATTGTTTTCCTCGCAAATTGTGGGTTCCACCCACGTTGTGGTGAGCGATGTTCAGGTCCGCTCCCTCTCCTCTCCACCGCAGTCGAAGGAGCCCAGACAGATCGCAAAAACCTCTGCCCATCCTATTGCCGTAAACGCTCATCTCACAAGCGAAAACACATTTACTCACAGCTTAAACCGCAGGTCAGGGCGTTATTGCGCCATTTATTGCACCTTTGGTGGCGCAGTTCGCAACGAGCCGAGCCGGCCGGGCGCCGTACCATCGAGGGCGTATACCTCCGCACACACGTCACTTCACGTAGAGATTCCTACCCACTTCGGGGTAAAGTATGTGCCACGAACCATTATTGAGATAAATCGGAGCCGCACGCGGTGCCTGCTCCAAGACGAGTTGAGGGGGGTCGAGCCAATATGGGGCGCGGCCGTCAAAGAGCCAAACAGCGCAAAGTCGCACGGAACCTGAAGTACTTCAGCCCGGAGACCGACTACGAGGCCCTTGAGAGGGAACTCGCGGGTCGCTCCGAGATGAAGGACGAACCGGACGACTACGATTCCTGGGACGAATACGATCCCGACTCCTACGAGATTCCTCCGGCAACCGACGATTGAGGCACTAGCCTCGCATCACCTTTCAGAGCCAGCTTCACGGCTGGCTCTTTGGTGTGCCCGCGGGCGGCGGGCGCCACAGGCTTATCGGCTGCGGGGCGGCTAGACGAGTTCGAAGCTGGGCTTGAGGTCCTCCGACAGGCCCGTGAGCCGCACGCGCACCCGCTCCCCCACGGGCATGTGATCGCCGGTGGCCACGGCCTCCATGGCGGGCTCCGCGATGGAGATCAACCCGCGCTTGCGATCCCCGTCGCTGGACTTCTCTTCAACGACGACGGCCGCGAACTCCTCCCCCACGCGCCCGCGCAGGGTCAGCCCCTCGAGGGCGTCGAGCGCACGACCCTGGAGCGCGTTCGCCCGGCGCGTGCCGGCGCCCATGAGGGAGGGTAGCTCGGGCAGCGCCTCGGTTACCCAGGTGGGGACCACGTCACCAGCGAGCAGGCAACGGCAAAGCTCCAGCCCAAAGCGGTCGACCAGCCGGCGCAGCGGCGCGGTCACATGGGCGTAGGGTGCAGCGATGGCGTGATGGCGGAGGACGGCGTCGTCGGCGCGCTCGGGCTGGTTGGCACGGGCGGCCTCGCTGTCACCCATTGCGCCGTCGGAACCCTTGGGCCCAGCGGCAGTCTCAGCCTCGGCGGAACCCTCGGCCCTGCCGGCGGCGATGGGGAGGGCGAGGTAGCCGGCGCCCCGAAAGAGGTGCACGGCCTCGTAGAGGAAGGCAAGGGAGGCGGGGCGGGCTGGGTCGAGCCCGCGGACAAACGCGGCGTAGTCCTGGGTGTTGGGCCAGTCGTGGCCGAGGCTGCGGGCCACCTGGCGCAGGCGCTCCATGTCGGAGCTGCGGGCAGCGGGAAGCGTGCGCAGCACCCCGAGATTCGCCGCGATCATGATCCTCGCGGCCTCCATGCCGGTCATGAGCGAGATCTGGGAGTTCCACTCCTCCACGCCCGTAACCTCGCGCAACTTGAGCAGGTAGCCGTCCTCGCCGTGCTCCACCCACTGCTCGGGCAGGTTGAGCGACACGCCGCCCCGCTCCGCTTCCAGGCGTTGACGCTGGCGGCCCACCCGCGCCAGGTCCTCCGGCAGGGTGGGCGGGACGTTAACGGGGAGCTGGCCGTCGCCGTCGTAGGCGGCCTGGACCTGCTGATAGGTGAGCTGGGCGCGGGAGCGCACCCGCGCCAACTCCAGGCCGGTACGGACCACTTGGCCAGCGTCGAGCTCGAAACGCCACACGTACGCCGGGCGGACCTGGCCCGGCAGCAGGGAGGCGGCGTCGGTGGAGAGCACCTCAGGGTGGAGGGGGATCGAGCGGTCGGGTAGGTAGATGGTGGTGGCGCGCTCGCGGGTCTCGGCGTCGAGGGCGCCACCCGGCCGGACGAAGAGGCTGACGGCGGCGATCGCGTAGTAGAGGACGTCGCCGTCGATGAACATGGCCTGGTCGAGGTCTCGAGAGCCCTCGGGGTCGATCGTGACAAAGGGAAGATCCGTGCGGTCGGGCAGCTCCGGGAACTCCCGCCTGGCCGACTCCGCCTCCGCGAGCGCCTCCGGCGAGAACGCGGCCGGCGCACCCGCCTCCGCCAGCTTCGTGATCGTCGACGAAATCTGCTGCGCCGGGACCACATTCGGGTTGATGAAGCGTTGCCGCACGGGCTACCTCCTACTCGGTCGCGCCGGTTGGCTCGGCGTGGTCGGCCGGCTGGGCTTGGTCTGCCTGCTCGGCCGCGGCCACGGCACCTGCCGGGCCGGCCAACTGCGCCGGGCCGAACAGCGGGAAATACGGGTTCAGGTCGGCGCGCGTGCCAGAATGGGAAATCTTCGACTCATCCACCGGGCGGCCGAGGGCCACATCCAGCCAGGTGGGCCCATCCATCTCCACCACATTGGGTGGGGTCCCACGCGTGTGGACCGGGCCGGCGATCGCCTGCACGGCCCCTACCCACGGCACCCGGATCTCCACGCTGCGCCCCGGGTGGCGCGTGGCGAACTCCTCGAGCGCGAAGCGCACGGCCGCCGTCAGCTCCGTGCGGCCCAACTCGCTGCCGGCCGCATAGGCCCGCACCAGCTCCATGCCCCGCGCCTCGTCAATTCGCCGTCTCATGAATCGATCCTATCGCCTGCTATGAGAATCCCGGGGAGCGGCAGTGCCGCTCCCCGAGACCACATCACCTTTAGCGAACGATGGTCATGGCGTCCCAGCCGTGGCCAACCTCGACCGGCGAGGCAAACCAGCCGCGGCCCGTCTGCTCGTAGAGGAACAGGATCCCGGCGCGAACGCCCACCAGGTCGAACGCGCCGTCGCCCGTCATGTCACCGGGCGAGAACACCTGCGTGAAACCCTCCCAGCCGTGGCCCTTCTGGGTGTCCGTGCGCAGGCCGCCCGCCGGCGTCGTCTCGTACGCGATCAGCGCGCCGTCGGCCGTGGTAGCCAACAGGTCCCAATCCGCCGATCCCGAGGTGTTACCCACCGACACGATGTTCGTGATCGCGCCCCAGCCGTGGCCCACCTTGCCCAGGCCCTTGACGCCGGCCGCGCTCACTGCGTAACGGTACAGGTCCCCCGTCGCGCCCTGACGCGCCACCACCGAGTCCATGCCGTCCACCTTGCCGGCGTAGGCCACCAGATCCATACCGGACCAGCCGTGACCCACCTTGGCGCCCTTGGTCAGGTGGCCGTTGCCGGTGGAGTAGTAGAAGAACATGTCGCCGGCCGCGTCCGTCACCAGGAAGTCCGCGCGCTTGTCGCCGTTCACATCGTTGACCTTCACCACGGCCGCAGCCTCGAAGCCATCGGCAACCAAGCCCACCGTCTTCAGCGCCTTGCCGCCCTGGTAGAAGAACAGCTCGCCAGCGCCATTCAGGCCCCAGATGTCCGCGAGCTTATCGCCCGAGGCCTCGCCGTACACGTTCTGGGCGTAGGTGGCCACGTTCGGCGCGGTCGACTTCGCCGCACGGATGGTCACCGGCAAGTCGACCGTCGAGCCGTCATCCGTGGCGATGGTCAGCGTGGCGGCACCCAGCTCGGCGTCGGCAGGAACCATGAACGACACGGCCGCCCGGCCCGTCTCGTCCACCTTCGGGGTGACGGTCGTATCGACGTCGGCAGTAGCCACCTCGACACCGTTGAGGTTGACCATGGCCTTCGTGGGCAGGGGCTCCGTGGACGTCATCGCCAGCGAGGACAGCTGGACGTCGACAGTTTGGCCCGGCACGAAGGTCAGCGGGCCGGTGTAGCCGAAGGAACGCTGCGTGTAATCCGGCGTGAACGCGCCGTTCGCCGCCCAACCCTGAGCAACTTGGTTGAAGACCTCGTGGTCGATGATGCCCGTGTCTACCATCGGGTTGCCGGCGTTGGCGAAGGCGTTGAAGCTGTCACCCGCGTCGAGCAGGAAGGACGAGGAGGCAACCGTGATTTCCGCGTTGTCCTTCCCCAGCAGCTTGCCGTTGAGGTAAACCGCGAGGATGTGCTTGCCGTACTCGGCGGTCGGATCGTAGACGTACTTGATGTTGTTCGACAGGCCCAGGCGCAGGATCGGGCGCGACTCGCCCGGCTTCCATTGCTGCTCGAGCAGCTCGTAGACGTCCTTCGCCTGGATCACGCGCGTGCCGTAGGAGTTACCGAAGGGCTGGACGTTGAAGGACTCCTGGAAGGTCACCACGCCGTCCTTGTTCGCGTCGAAATCAGCGCGGATGCCGCCCGAGTTCATGACGCCGAAGTCCGCCGGCTTGGCCAGAGTCTGGCCGTACTCGTAAAAGGCCTGGGCGATGAGGTTACCCGCCGACGACTCGGTGCCGCGGTTCGCGCCCTCATCCCCGTTGCGCGCGCCGGTGCCACGGTTGGCCGGCCCCGCGATGGGGAACAGCTCCTCGGCGCCGAGCTTCGCCGACTCCTCGAGCTTCTGGTTCACCAGCGCCTGGATCTCGTCGTTGACGGGGGCGTCGGCGCCCGTCGCCACGGTCTCGTTCTCACACGAGCTGGTCACCTTGCCGTCAGCCGCAACAGCCAACTGAGCGAAGACCACCGTGCTGCCCGAAGCGCCCGGCTGGCACACAGCCGCACCCGACGCCGTGGTCGATGCACCAGCAATGTGCGTGTGGCCACCGAACGCCAGATCGATGTCCGCACCCAGGGTCTCAACCTTGGCCAGGCCATCATGCATGAGCGCCACGACCGCGTCCGCCTCGCCGCTTTCCTTGATCTTCTTTGCGAGCTGGTCCGTCACCGCCACCGGATCGTTGAAGGTGAGCCCCTCAACCGCGGAGGCCGATGTTAGCTGTGGGGTCTCATCCGTGACCGTGCCAATGAAGGCCACTTTCACGTCCCCGTACGTCTTTACCACGTAGCCCGGATCCGCGATCTCCTTCGCGCCCGCCACGTTCGCGCCCAAATTGGTGTACGACGACAGGTCAAGAATCCGGTCACGCAGATCCGCGTACCCCTGGTCGAATTCGTGGTTGCCCACCGCCGAGACGGTCAGACCCATCGCGTTCAGCACATCGATCGTGGGCACGTCCTTCGCAATCGCCGACTCGAAGGTAGAACCACCCACCGAATCGCCAACCGCGAGGAAGTCAAAGCTAGCGGCCTTGGCGCGGCGCTCATCGAGCATCGCAGCCATCGCCGGGGCCTTCTGGATCGCGCCATGGAAATCGGAGATCACGCCGAAGTCAATCACCGCAGCATCACCCGACTCGGCCGCCTCAGCAGCCTCGGCCGCGTCGGACAGGACCGCGGCGTCGTCAGCGGCCTGGGCGGCGTCGTTAGCAACGTCGGAGTCGCCTGCGGCGTCAGCTTCCTCAGCGTCCGCAGCCTCGGCGCCATCAACGGCGGCATCGTCAACCGCTTCCTCCGCCTTATCGCCCACGGCCTCCGACTCAAGTTCAGCCACAGCGGAGGACTCACCCTCCGGGACTGCCGACGCGGGAACGGCAAGCGCCGCCGTCCCCAGCAGGATCGCCGTCACCATGCTCACCGAGCGCAGTGCCGACCTGTTCGTTTTCGACATGGAAAACTCCTCTTCTCGTCTGATGATCAACAACATCATTCTGGGCATCAACCACCGACAAGTTTTCCCGATCTCCGTGGCCACACAGTTAACGGAGCGAAAACGCTACCCCGACACGCGGGGGCGCGGACCAGGCGCAGGCCAGGGCGCAGGCGCCCTACGCGGGACGATTTGGGCCGTATCTTCACATATACGAAGATACGGCCCAAATCGTCCCGCGAAAATCGCGAACAGCTAGCTGACCCCTTAGATCACGCCCTGCTGGAGCATTGCGTCGGCCACCTTCATGAAGCCGGCCGCGTTCGCGCCCACCATGTAGTTACCCGGCTGGCCCAGCTCCTCGGCCGTGTCCAGCGAGGTCTTATGGATGTTGTGCATGATCGCCTCAAGGCCCGCCATCACGTCGTCGAACGACCACGACTGCAACGCCGCATTCTGCTGCATCTCCAGCGCCGACGTCGCCACACCACCCGCGTTCGCCGCCTTACCTGGCGCGTAAATGATGCCCGAATCCTGCGCCACCTCGATCGCACCCGGGGTCAGCGGCATATTCGCGCCCTCGGCGATCAGGCGGATGCCGCCCATCTCCATCGCCCGCACGTCGTTCGCATCCACCTCGTTCTGGGTGGCACACGGCAGCGCGATATCGGCGTCGATACCCCACACCTTGCCGCCCGCATGGTACACCGCGTTCGGGCGGGCCTCCGCGTACTCCGAGACGCGCCCGCGGCGCACCTCCTTCACTTCCTTCAGCAACGCCACGTCGATCCCGTCCGGGTCATACACCGCACCCGACGAATCCGAAATCGACACGGGCTTCGCGCCCTGCGCCAGCAGCTTCTCAATCGCGTACGTGGCCACGTTGCCCGAGCCGGACACGATCGCCGTCTTGCCCTCCAGGCTGTCCCCCACCTCGGCCAGCATCTCATTCGCGAACATCACCAGGCCGTAACCCGTGGCCTCCGTGCGGCCCAGCGAACCACCCCAGCCGACGCCCTTGCCCGTCAGCACGCCCGCCTCATTCCGGCGAGCCAACCGCTTGTACTGGCCAAACATGTAGCCGATCTCGCGCGCACCCACGCCAATATCGCCCGCCGGCACGTCAATATCCGCGCCAATATGCGAGGACAGCTCATTCATGAAGGCCTGACAAAAACGCATGACCTCGTTATCCGACTTACCGTGCGGATCAAAATCCGATCCGCCCTTGCCGCCGCCAATCCCCTGGCCCGTCAGCGCATTCTTGAAGATCTGCTCAAAGCCCAGGAACTTAATAATCGACAGCGTCACCGACGGGTGGAAACGCAGGCCGCCCTTGTACGGGCCGAGCGTCGAATTGAACTGAATACGGTAGCCGCGATTCACACGCACCTTATTGTTATCATCCTGCCAGGCCACGCGGAACATGATCTGGCGCTCCGGCTCAATAATGCGCTCCAGGATCGCCGCCTCCTGGTAGTCCTTGCGTTCCAGCAACAGAGGCTCCAAGCTCTCCATCACCTCACGAACGGCCTGCTGAAACTCAGGCTGAGTGGGATTACGCTTCAGTGCCTCCTCATAGACACGTTCCAGCTGTGCATCCATTCCTACTCCTCACATCAAACGGCGGGATCCGACAAATTCGGTCGCTTGCCAGAATAATTGACTCCAAAAAGATGGCATAGAGATTCTCATCAATTGGCCAGTGTTTTCGACCTCAGTTTTACCCAACGAGGACCAACAGCGGAAACCTAGTGCGCAGATCCCTCGCCCAGCAACTTCTTCTCCACCAGCCGGTAACGCGAGCCCATCTCATCCACGACCTCCGGCTCCAACACCGGTGCCGGCCCGCAACCCTTGACCCACTCCACGGCTTTCTTCCGCACCGCGTTACGCACGTACTCCTTGCCAAACGCCCGGGGCAGGCCGTCCGCCGCCTCCGACTCCAACCAGTACGTGGCCGAATCCGGCGTAAACGCCTGATCGGCCAACACGAAGTCGTTATCGCCCGAATCGTAGGACGCCCCGAACTCGAGCTTGCACTCGGCAATAATCAGGCCCTTCGCCTTCGCGATCCCGAACGCCCGCTCGTACAGCTCCAGCGAAATCTCCCGCAACTGCTCAGCCTGCTCGTGACCCACCAAATCACACATCTGCGCGAAGCTGATCGTCTCGTCATCGTGCCCGGCCTCGCCCTTCCGCGACGGCACGAACAGCGCCTCCGACAGCCGATCACCCACGCTGAGTCCCGCCGGCAACTCATGCCCGCCGACCGTCCCCGCCCGTGCGTACTCCTCAAACGCCCGCACCGTCATGTACCCGACCACCGTGCACTCAATCGGGTACATCCGCAGCCGCTGCACCAGCATCGCCCGGCCCGCCGCCTCCGGCGGCACGTCCGTGGACAGGAAATGGTTCGGCACCACATCCTCCAGCCTGTCAAACCACCAGGCCGCAATCCGCGTGAGCACCTGGCCCTTCCCCGGGATCACACTCGGCAACACCCGGTCAAGCACCGCAATACGATCCGACGCCACGAGGATCATTGTGTCCCCGGCCGTATGGGCCAGGGTGTGGACGGGCTGATACACGTCATGAACCTTCCCCGTATACACGCGGGTCCAGTTCGGAATGATAGGCGGCAACTGCACTGGGCCTCCTTCCGGCCTCTGCGTCTTCCCATTCTATCCCAGTCTCCACCCCAAACGACATCCCCGTCTGCCGCCGTCCAGCTTGTGGAAGCCGTGGTAGAGCCGCGCTCACGACGCCGTCGCCGCGACTTGCGCCCGACGCCCAGCTTGCTCACGACGCCGGCCGGGCGCGTCGTCGTCGTTGGCCCCGCCACCGCGGTCACAACGCCACTACCCGGGCTTCCGCCAACGGCAGCCGGAACGCGAAGAGGGAGGGCCGGAGCCCTCCCTCCCCTAGGCGTCTAGCGCTTAGCGAGCCGCAGCGATACGCTCACGGAACTTGCCCAGCTGCTCGATGATCGGAGCCGGAACCTTGTCGCCGAACTGAGCGAAGTACTCCTCGGTCGAATCGATCTCGGCAGCCCAGGCGTCCGGATCGGTAGCGAAGAGCTTATCCCAGACCTCATCGGTGATCTCATCGAGACCATCGAGGTTGAAGTCCTCCTTGTGCGGGTAGTTGCCGGTCATGCCATCAATGGCGTCGACCTCGCCCGCAACACGGCGGATCACCCAGTCAAGGACGCGGGAGTTCTCGCCGAAGCCCGGCCACATGAAGTGACCCTCTTCGTCCTTACGGAACCAGTTGACCTGGAACACGCGCGGGAACTTGTCGCCCAACTTGTCCTGTATCTCGAGCCAGTGGCCCCAGTAGTCAGCCATGTTGTAGCCGCAGAACGGGAGCATGGCGAACGGATCGTGACGCAGCGAGCCAGCCTTCACGTCGGTAGCGGCAGCGGTGACCTCGGACGCAACCGAAGCGCCGATGAACACGCCGTGCGCCGGATCCTTCTGCTCGGCAACGAGCGGCACGTTCGTGGCGCGGCGGCCACCGAACAGGATCGCGTCGATCGGAACGCCAGCGGGGGCCTCCCAATCGGGGCAGATGATCGGACACTGCGAAGCCGGCACCGTGAAACGCGAGTTCGCGTGAGCGGCCGGGGTGCCGGACTCCGGGGTCCAGTCATTGCCGTGCCAGTCGATGAGGTGATCCGGGGTCTCGCCGTCGATGCCCTCCCACCACACGTCGCCGTCGTCGGTCAGAGCAACGTTGGTGAAGATGGAGTTCGCGCGAGCGGTGTCCATCGCCATCGGGTTCGTCTTGTACGACGTACCCGGGGCGACGCCGAAGAAGCCGGCCTCCGGGTTGATCGCGTAGAGGCGGCCGTCCTCGCCCGGGCGGAGCCAAGCGATGTCGTCACCAATGGTCTCAACCTTCCAGCCCGGGATAGTGGGCTGGAGCATGGCGAGGTTGGTCTTACCACATGCCGACGGGAACGCCGCGGTCACGTGGTACTGCTTGCCGGTCTCTTCGTTCGTGAAGCGGAGGATGAGCATGTGCTCGGCCATCCAGCCGTCACGGCGAGCCATGGTCGACGCAATACGCAGCGCGTAGCACTTCTTGCCGAGCAGGGCGTTTCCGCCGTAGCCGGAGCCGTAGGACCAGATCTCGTTGGTCTCCGGGAAGTGGGTGATGTACTTTTCGTCATTGCACGGCCAGTTCGTGTCCGGGCGCTCGTTGCCATCGGCGTCGACCAGCGGGTAGCCCACCGAGTGAACAGCCGGAACCCACACGTTACCCTCGCCGATCAGCTTAAGGGCCGCGGAACCCATGCGGGTCATGATGCGCATGTTGACAACGACGTACGGCGAATCCGTCAGCTCAATGCCGAGCTGCGAAATCGGGCCGCCCAGCGGACCCATCGAGAACGGGATGACGTACATCGTACGGCCACGCATCGAGCCACGGAACACACCGTTGGCACCGATGAGGGTCTCCTTCATCTCCTTCGGATCGGCCCAGTGGTTGGTGGGGCCAGCATCCTCTTCCTTCTCGGAGCAGATGAAGGTACGGGACTCAACACGAGCCACGTCAGACGGGAGCGAGCGAGCCAGGAACGAGTTGGGGCGCTTCTCCGGGTTCAGGCGGGTGAACATACCGGCCTCAACCATTTCAGTGGTGAGACGATCCCACTCTTCCTCAGAGCCATCTACCCAGTAGATGTCCTTCGGCAGAGTGATGTTGGCGACCTCAGCCACCCACTCAACGAGATTATCAGGCGCAAACTCCGGCGCGCCTGCGCGGACGTCCTCAACGGTGAACGCGGTTTCAGTCATCGCATTTCCTCCTAGAAATCGGCGATGTTGGATAACTTCCACATCCCATTATTGTTAAAGAAACGGTATTTCCTATAGGACTAACGGGCATTGAGCGGTTAGCGCAATCCCCTTGTCACACTCTATCGTGGGCCACCCACAATTTGCCTGGACAACGGGGGCGCGGCCCCGCAACGGATGCGGGGCTGCGCCCACCATGCCAGCCACTGCCAGCTCCACCTTCATGCACAGATTCTTAATCGAGAAGCCGATGACGCACGATCGTCTGCGCCCGCTCCGGGCCCACCCCGATCGACGAAATCCGACACCCCGACAGCTCCTCCAGCCGCAAGATGTACGCCTGCGCGCTCTCCGGCAAATCCTCAAAATCCTGGCAGTCCGAAATACCCTCCGACCACCCCGGCAAGTACTCGTAAATCGGCTTCGCGTGATGCATATCCGACTGATTCTCCGGCATATCCTCCACACGCGCCCCATCAATCTCGTAGGCCACGCACACCGGGATCTGCTCAATCCCCGTCAACACATCCAGCTTCGTCACCACGATATCCGTCAGCGAATTGACCCTCACCGCATAACGCGCGACCACGGCGTCGTACCAGCCGCACCTGCGCGGCCGCCCCGTCGTCGTGCCATACTCTCCGCCAACCTCACGCAGCCGCTCCCCCGCCTCATCAAACAGCTCCGTGGGGAACGGCCCCTCGCCCACGCGCGTAATGTACGCCTTCGCGACGCCCACCACCCGGTCCAGCCGCAGCGGGCCCACGCCCGAGCCCGTGCAAGCGCCGGCCGCCGTCGTCGACGACGACGTCACATACGGGTACGTCCCATGGTCAATATCCAGCATGACCGCCTGACCCGCCTCAAACACCACCGTCTTCCCCTCATCGAGCGCGCGGTTAAGCTCCGCCGACGAATTGAACAGCATCGGGCGCACCCGATCCGCGTAGGCAAGCAGCTCGTTGGTCACCACATCCACGTCAAACGTGTCCTCATCGAGCGAGGCCAACTGCGCATTCTTCTGATGCAGCGCGCCCTCCACCTTCTGGCGCAGAATCGAGGGGTCAAACAGGTCCTGGACGCGGATGCCGATGCGGTTCATTTTGTCGGCGTAGGTGGGACCAATGCCGCGGCCGGTCGTGCCAATCTTCCGCTTGCCGAGCAAACGCTCGTTCGCGCCGTCGATCTTCTTGTTGTACGAGGGGATAATGTGCGCGTTCGAGGAAATCCGCAGGCCCGACGTATCCACGCCACGCCCCTCCAACTCCTCAATCTCCTCAAACAACACATTCAGATCGACCACCACACCATTGCCGATCACCGCTGTACACCCCGGAGACAAGATCCCCGCCGGCAGCAAGTGCAGGGCGAACTTCTCCTCGCCCACAATCACCGTATGGCCGGCATTATTACCGCCATTAAACTTGACGACGTAGTCGACCTCCGCGCCGAGCTGGTCCGACGCCTTGCCCTTACCCTCGTCTCCCCACTGGGCCCCGACGATCACGATTGCTGGCATGCTGTCCTCACTTGTCTAGGCTTGCCGCCTAAGTCTAATGCGTACCACCATCCGGGAGGCGGGCGTCCACATGTTGAGGCCGAGTGTTCCGACGCGCGGACACCCCGCATCCTGGTGGGCCGAGCCGGCACCCTCCTCACAGATGCGATACTTCCCGGCAAGATGCGGTACTAAATAACCGTTATCTAGTGCCGCATCTTGCAGTCTTGTATAGCATTTGCGGCTGGCGGAGGCGCCGGCACGCGAGCGCAGGGGCAGGTGCGGAACTCGGCGTGGCCGCCATCATCTGGGGCCGGCCAACCCGCAGGGATAGTCCCGCCAAATCGTGAGTGGCCGGGCTCGGGTAGACTCTCACCAACCAACCCCGAACCGAGGATCCCCCATGACCCTGGCCACGCCACTTGCCACATTCGTCTACTACGCGGCGCCCGACGTCGTGCGACGGCCGACTCTGCGGCGGCTCGTCCGCACGGGTGCGCTTGCCGTCATAGCGACAGCAGAGGTGGCCAGAGCTGAGTTCGGCGCACACGAGTCAACCGCCGATCCGACCGCTGAGACCCCCACGAGCTCTGCCGTCACAGACCACGCAAGCTTCGCGGTGGCCAATCAGGCAGACCACACTCCAATTGGCCAGACAGACCAAGCCGACCAGGCGGACCAAGCCGACCAGGCCGAGCCCGCCACCTCGGCAAACACCGCAAACACCACCGCGTCCGAGGATGACGTGCCCTCCGATATGCTGTCGCTCGCCAAGGGCGCCTTCGCCGCCCAGCCGGGCGTGACCGCGCTCATCGGAGCTGCGATCGTTGCGGCGACAGCCGCGACCACGGCGGCCAGCGTCTACACCGAGCGCGCCCTCTTCCGCGGCGCCGAGAAGCGCCGCGCCACTGGCGACCGCCTCGCCCACACCAAGCAGGCCGCCATCCTCGCACTGGCCATGGCCGGGCTCGACCACCTATCCTCCAAGCTCGTCCTGGACGACTAACCCGCTCGCGCCCCGCCCCAGCCGCGGTCATCCGCACCCCACCAGGCCGCACCCCGCGGGCATGAAAATGGGACGGCCCCAGCCGCCCCATCCCCACGTGCAGGAATTACTTCATGCGCTTGCCGGCCGAGCCCAGTCGCTCAGCGGCCTCGACCACGCGGGCGGCCATGCCGGCTTCGGCCAGCTTGCCCCAGGTGCGCGGGTCGTACATCTTCTTGTTGCCGACCTCCTGGTCGACCTTGAGGACGCCGTCGTAGTTGCGGAACATGTGGTCCACGACCGGGCGGGTGAAGGCGTACTGCGTGTCGGTGTCAACGTTCATCTTGATGACGCCGTTGCGGACAGCGGTGGCGATCTCCTCAGCGGAGGATCCGGAGCCGCCATGCATGACCAGGTCAAACGGGGACTCCTTGCCGACCTTTGCGCCGACCTCAGCCTGGATCTCACCCAGCAGCTCGGGGCGGAGCTTCACGTGGCCGGGCTTGTACACGCCGTGGACGTTACCAAAGGTGAGGGCGGTGAGGTAGCGGCCGTTCTCGCCAAGGCCGAGGGCCTCGACAGTCTTGAGGCCGTCCTCAGCGGTGGTGTACAGCTTCTCGTTGATCTCGCCAACGACGCCGTCTTCCTCGCCACCCACAACGCCGATCTCGATCTCGAGGATGGTGTTGGACTTCTGCGACAGGGCGAGCAGTTCCTTCGCGATCTCGAGGTTCTCATCGAGCGGCACGGCGGAGCCGTCCCACATGTGCGACTGGAAGAACGGCTCACGGCCAGCGGCGACTTCCTGCGCGGACAGCTCCATGATGGGGCGGATCCACGAGTCGATGTTCTGCTTGGCACAGTGGTCGGTATGCAGGGCGATCGTCACGTCGTAATTCTTGGCGACCTCACGAGCGTACGCGGCCAGGCCGAGCGAACCAGCCACGCGATCCTTGATCGTGGAACCGGAGGCGTACTCGGCGCCGCCAACGGAAACCTGGATAATGCCGTCCGACTCAGCCTCAGCGAAGCCGCGGATGGCTGCCGTGAGGGTCTGCGAGGACGTCACGTTAATTGCCGGGTAGGCGAACTTGTTGGCCTTCGCCCGATCCAGCATCTCGTCATAAACTTCACGCGTTGCGATACCCACGTGTGCTCCTTTTGCGTTGGAAATCTAACGCCCCAATTATCTCACGGATTTGGTAAAGCGTATAGCCAATTGGTCCCCGGCTTAATCATTTCCGACGACGTCGTGGCCCGCCTTTCGTCCGTTTCCGCGCGTCGTCGTTGTTTGACGACGGCCCGGCCCGTCGCACCTGTAACACCTCCCACCGGGGCGAGGCGTGCGCGTAGGATCGGGGCGAGGGGATGGTCATGGTTATTTCTGATCCGGTCGAGGCGGCTGAGGAGCTTGCGCGGGCGATGCGCGGGAGGCGCACGCTCGCAATCACGGGCGCGGGGGTGTCCACCGATTCCGGGCTGCCGGACTATCGGGGGCAGGGCACCACGGAGAAGCCGTCGATTACCTACGACATGTTCGTGGCCGACCCCATGTGGCAACGCTGGGTGTGGCAGCGCAATCACGAGACGTGGCGCCAGTTCGAGGCGCTAAAGCCCTCCGGTGCTCACGTTGCCATCGCCCGGTTGGAGGAGGCGGGGGCGGTGACCGGGGTTGCCACGCAAAACATCGACGGCCTGCACACCAAAGCCGGGAGCAGGAGCGTGTGGGAGCTACACGGGTCGTTCGAGCGGGTGCACTGCCTCGACTGCGGCGCCCGCTTCCCGCGCGGCGAATACGCCGCCGACCTCGAGGCACTCAACCCCGGCTGGCCGCAGTACGACCGCGACCCCGCCGTGCTCGCCACCGCCGACCGCGCCGAGGCCGAGGCCTCTACTTTCCGCGTGGCGCCCTGCCCGGTGTGCGGAGGGCTGGTCAAGCCGGATGTCGTCTTCTTCGGGGAGTCCCTGCCCGCCTCGATGGGCGACGCGATGGGCGCCGCCCACGACTGCGAGGTTGCGCTCGTGGCCGGTTCCTCGCTCGTGGTCAGCACGGGCATGTGGATCGTACGCCAGGCCTACGCGGCCGGCGCCACGCTCGCCATCATCAACTACGGCCCCACCGCCGCCGATCCCCTCGCCGACATCCGCATCGACGCCGGAGTCTCACCCACACTAAGCGCCCTCGCCGACCTGTTGTAAACGGCGGGCGGAGGGGGACCGGCCCCTCCGCCCGCCTCCCGGCCAACCGGCACCAGCTCCCCCAGCGGGCCGGCACCCGAGCCGCTTCGAGGACCGACGTCCCAGCGTGGGCCAGCGTCGTCGTCGTGAAAACAAACAGCAGGTAAACAACACGCAACAAGGCCGAGAGGGGTTTTGGCGCATAGCGAACCGCCAATTAGTCTTGAACCGTCAGTCGTTTGCGCATGAAAGGCATGATGATGGCCGACCCCAAGGGCGCCCAAGCAAAAATCGAGCTCCCCAGTCTTCCACAAGGCGTCAGCCCCGCCACCCAACAGGAAAACAACACCCCCTGGCATCTCTTCTTCGGTGGAATGCTCGCCATCACCCTGGTCGTCTTCGCCCTGTGGTCCAAAGACTACGTAGGCAACGCCAGCTGGCTCATCCTCGGCGCCACCATCATCTTCGCCTTTTTCATGGCGTTTAACATCGGCGGCAACGACGTCGCCAACTCGTTCGGCACCTCCGTGGGCGCCGGCACACTCTCCCTCAAGCAGGCGCTCGTCATCGCCGCGATCTTCGAAGTGTCCGGCGCGGTCATCGCCGGCGGCGAGGTGACCGATACGGTCCGCTCCGGGATCGTCGACCTCAACGCGATCAGCGGACTCGACCCCCTCGAATTCGCCTACATCATGATGGCCTCCCTCCTCGGTGCCGCCACCTGGCTCCTCCTCGCCACCCGCATGGGCTGGCCCGTCTCCACCACCCACTCGATCGTGGGCGGCATCGTCGGCGCTGCCCTCGCGGTCGGCTTCATCACCGGCAAGGGCGGCTGGTCCATGGTACAATGGGGACAGGTCGGCCAAATTGCCATCTCCTGGGTGCTCTCACCCGTACTCGGCGGCATCGTCTCCTACATCCTCTTCCGTGGCATCAAGAGCTCCATCCTGAGCTACAATGAAGCCGCCGAAATTCAGCTCGAAGCCGTCCGTGCTCAAAAGAAGGAACTCAAGGCCCGCCACCGCGAACTTTTCGAGCAGATGAGCGAAAAGGATCAAAAGAGCTACACCAACGCCCTCACCCGCGACCTCGCCGCCATGCGCGAAGAAGATTGGGAAGTCGAAGACCTCGAATCCTCCTATTTCAAGGAACTCCACCAAATCCAGGTGGAGAAGGAACTCATCGAACCGCGCCGCGCCATCGAAACCTGGATCCCACTACTCGCCGCCGGTGGCTCCCTGATCATCTCCGGCATGATGCTCTTCAAGGGCCTCAAGAACCTCCACCTCGGCATGACCAACGTGGGCAACCTGCTCATCATGGGCATGATCGCGGCCGTGGTCTACATGTCGGTCTACATCTTCTCCCGCACCATGAAGAAGAAGAACCTCGAGCGCTCCACCTTCCTCCTCTTCTCCTGGATGCAGGTATTCACCGCGTCGGCCTTCGCGTTCTCGCACGGCTCGAACGACATCGCCAACGCGCTCGGCCCGTTCGTGGCCGTGCTCGACGTGCTCAAGACCGGAGCAATCGTGGAGAAGTCGACCGTGCCCGTAGCCGTCATGGTCTCGATGGGCATCGCGCTCATCGCCGGCCTGTGGTTCATCGGCCGCTACGTCATACGGACCGTCGGCTCCGGCCTCACGGAGATGCACCCGGCGTCCGGCTTCTCCGCCGAGCTGTCCGCCGCGGCCGTCGTCATGGGCGCCTCCCTGCTGGGCCTGCCCGTGTCCTCCACACACATCCTCATCGGCGCGGTGCTCGGCATCGGCATGGTCAACCGCAACACCGACTGGGGTCTCATGAAACCGATTGGCCTGGCGTGGGTGCTCACGCTGCCGGTGTCGGCGGCCATTGCGGCGGCCACGGTGTCCGTGATCCGGCTGATTTTCTAGGCCGGCAAGGGGCAACCCCATCCCTTCGTGGCCCTGCCCGGCCCGGTTGAGTGACCGCGTTTGAGTTTACTGGACGAATCCGGGGCGATCTTCTTATATGAGGAGATCGCCCCGGATTCGTCCAAAATTTTTTAATGGGGCCTCTGGGAACGCGGCCGGTCGGGGGAAAAGCTATCCACGGCCAGCCCAAGAGCGCGCTGTATCCACATTTCGCCCAATCGGCGGAATCGGATTTACCGCAACAGTCCACACTTGAAGGATGTTGAACAATACCCCATCTGAACGGGGCGGGGCGCTCCGGCGGGCCGCCCCGCCCGCAACCGACGAACCCGCCTGGCTGGCAAACCCGCCAAAGTTCTTCGACCCGCCGGACTGGCACGTGCCGCCCGAGGACTGGTACCCCGAGCAGGAGAACAAGTCTCCGGTGTGGACACCGCAGTCCGCTCGCAAAGAGTTTGGCCTGGTCACGCAGGCCGATCTCAAGACCATGGGCTACACCTCCCACTACGCCATTTCCAAAGCAGTCAAGGCCGGCCGGTTTCAACGCCTCAGGCATGGAGTCTATGCCCTGCCACGCGCGGATCCCGACGCGATCCGCGCGGTCAAACTCGGCGGGGCCATCGCGTGCGAAAGTGCCTGCAGGCGCTACGGCATATGGGTACCACACCAGGGCTTGCACATGGCAGTTCAGCGCAATCAGACAACATCCCGCCCGCAAGGCGTCACCATTCACAGCCAGCGCGACGCGCCCAGTCTCATCCCCACTCCTCGGGAGGCGGTGGCACAAGTGCTGCGTTTTCACGATGCGGAGACCGGCCTTATGGCACTGGAGTCGGCGCTCAACAAGCGGCTGATCGAGATGGTGGAGGTGGGCAACCTGATCCAAGACCTCTCCGTCAACAAGCAGGCTGTCCTGCGGCGGGCGTCGCCATTCTCCGAGTCCGGCCTCGAGACCCGGGTGAGGCTCTTCCTCCTCTCGAACCGGGTGCACGTGCAACCACAGGTCTACATCCCGTCGGTGGGCCGAGTGGATATGGTAGCCGGCAGCTCCCTGATCCTGGAATGCAACGGCGACCTCGCCCACTCGACCAAGGAACAGCGCAACCGCGACTACATCCGGATCCAGAACGCCCGGCTACTCGGGTATGAAACGGTTTCGCTCAGCTACGCCCAGATTTTCTGGCAATGGGAGGAGACACAGGCCTATTTGCTGGCCCTCATCCGCCAACGGAGGCATCTCAAGCCGCCGATCCCACTGAGGCGTTGAAATTATCTGGACGAATCCGGGGCGATCTTCTTATAT
>NZ_KV793346.1:0-12173 GCF_001808465.1 Trueperella sp. HMSC08H06 | reverse complement strand
GATCTTCTTATATGAGGAGATCGCCCCGAATTCGTCCAAAAGTTTTTAATCGGCCGGGGCGGGTGAGGCCTCAGCAGGGGCGGGCGCCGGCTCGGCGGCGCCGGATCAGCCGGCCGAGAGGCGGCGACGCAGCTCCTCCAGGATGGGCAGGTCGGCCGGTGCCCACTCCACATCCATCAGCTCGTCGGCCCCGAGCCAGCGCACCTGCGCGTGCTCCGTCAGCCGCGGCTGACCCTCCAACCTGCACAAATACGCGTCCAGGATGACCCGGCCGAAGGAGTAGTCGTAGACTCCGCGGCCCACAAATTCCCCGACCTCCACCTCCGCCAGCAGCTCTTCGCGCACCTCGCGCGCCAGCGCCTCCCGCGGGGTCTCCCCCGGCTCGACCTTCCCGCCCGGGAACTCCCAGTACCCGGCCATGTTCTTCCCCGGCCCGCGCTGGGCCGCCAGAATCTGGGCACCGCGCCTAGCCTCGCGCCCAGCCCCCTTTCCGGCTCCCGTGCCCGCCGGGTCGGCCTCCGGGTCAGCCTCCCGCCAGAACACAGCCCCGACCACGTGAATCTCTTTCACCGTCTCCCTCTCATTCTCCGGCCCCAGCCCCCAACGGCCGGTGTCGCCGCACCCACTCGTGCTGAGCGATGGCCGCGGCGGCGGCCACGTTGAGCGAGCGCGTGGACCCAAACTGTGGGATGTACACTGCCCGCGGGCACACGGCCCGCAGCTCATCGGAGATGCCCACGGATTCTTGCCCGAACACCAGCACGGCCTTCTCGGGCAGGTCGGCGGTTTCGATGGGTTCGGTGTCGCCGGTGTTGTCCACGGCCACGAGCGTGTAGCCGACCTCCCGCGCCCAGTCCGCGAGCGCGGCCGCGTTGGGCCGGTGGTAGATGTTGAGGTACCGGTCGGTGACAAGCGCCCCGCGCCGGTTCCATTTTCTGCGCCCGACGATGTGGACGCCACCCACGTTGAATGCATTGCCGGTGCGCACGATCGACCCGATGTTGAGGTCGTGCTCGAGGTTTTCGATCGCCACATGCAGCGCCGATCTGCTCTTCTCCAGCTCGGCGCGGATCGTCTCCACGCGCCAGTAGCGGAAGCGGTCGGTGACGTTGCGCCGGTCGCCGGCGGCGAGCAACTCGGGGTCGTAGCGGGGGTCGTCGGGTACCGGTTCGCCGGGGTGCTCCTCGGCCCACGGCCCGACCCCCACGATTCCCCCGATCTTCTCTCCGTTTCCCCAGGTCAGGAAGCCGTGTGGATCGTCGGTCATTTGGCCTCCCCCAGGTCAGGGGCCTCAAAGAGTGCCAGTTCCACGACGCCGTCCCCGCCCGCCGCGCCCACGTCTTCCGCTCCGGCCGCCCCAACGACGACGGCCACACCCGCCACCTTCGGTCCCTCATCCGGCCCACCAGCAGCCAGCTCCCCCGGCACCCGGGCCGAGTCAAATCCCACCACGACAACCGGCCCGTCGATCGCGGGCCGCGCCACGGCGTCGTCGATCAGGAAAGCGTCGAGGTATTGGCCGCGCGCGGCGGCGGCGTGGAGGATGGCGGTGGCGATGGCGAGCGCGAGCGGCCCCTCGCCACCGACGGCTTCGATGTTGCCGGGGCCGAGCCCGGCTTCTTCGAGTAGGTCGAGCATGGCGTGGCCGAGGAGGGGCGCGGCTTCGCGGTGGAGTGTGGCGGTGAGGGGGTCGAGTTCGCGCAGGTGGTCGGCAAGGCGCGCTTTGGGTGCGTCGTTAATGTCCATGCTCACAGCATACGACTACGGGGTGCGGAGCACGGCAACGGGGTCGCGGTGGGAGGCCCACACGGCGGGGAGGAGTCGCTTGGCTAACATGTCACTGGCCGTAATAGTACTGGGCGAGCGGCAACGCCGGGCACGCAGCGTACAGATTCCGCGCAGTCTCGCTTCCATCCACGAATCGGTTGCGGGCCGCGGGCGACCACGCGTCGCCGCTGTGCGCATCATCGAAACTGGTGATCCAGGCCTCCTTGCTGGGCGGCTCCTGGAGGAACTCCACTCCCTGAGCCTTCGCACATGGGACGAAGAAGCTGGTGTAGCACTCGTACTTGACGGCGCGTTGCTCGGGCGTTTCCTCGGGGTAGGCACGGGGTCGGGAGCGTATTCGGCGTAGCAGATCCAGAACTGCGTCCGAGTGGCGTCGCTGAGGTCTTCCCAGTGAATGCCCGGCCATCGGCCGACAGCTCGGCGGGGTATCCGGCCTCGTCAGCCCCTCGTTGCGCTGGTGGCCGGCGAGTTCCAGCTCTGAAGTCAACATTGGCACATCTGTGCCGCAGGCCACAGAGAATTTTGGGAGGCCCCGCGGTCAGGCCCCGTCACGGCCGGATAGGCCCGGCCCGGCCACCTTCCGCACGAGCGCGCGCGGCATCAGCTTCACGACGCCGGCCGCCGCCTTATAGAGAGGAGTGGGCGTGACGAGCACCCGGCCACGCCGGGCCGCCGCGAGCGCCGCGCCGACCACCTGGGCGGGCTGGGCGAAGACGACGTCGGGCCACTGGCTGGAGTCGACGTGGGAGCGTTCGTGGAACTCGGTGCGGATGAGGCCGGGGGTGACGGCGGTGGCAGTGACGCCGGTGCCGGCGAGCTCGGCGGCGAGCCCCTCGGTGAACGTGCGCACCCAGGCTTTGTGCGCCGAGTAGGTGCCTTGCGCGGTGAGGGCTGTCATGGAGGAGACGTTGATGATGGCACCGCGGCCGCGGGCCTTCATGGACGCGGCCGCGGCGTGCGACAGGACGAGCACGGCCCTCACCATGACGTCCAGCCCGGCGAGCTCCCGCTCGAGCGAGCCGCCCACGAAGTCCTGCCCGAGCCCGAATCCCGCGTTGTTGACCACCAGCGCCACCGACGACGACGTTATCCGCGCCGCGACCCGACCCACGGCGTCGTGATCGGCGAGGTCGGCGGGGAGGACCTCCACGCGTACCCCGAACTCGGCGCGCAGCTGCCCCGCCACGTCCTCGAGGCAGGAGGCGTTGCGGGCGACGAGGATGAGGTCGTGGCCGGAGGCGGCGAGCTGGCGGGCGAATTCGCGGCCGAGGCCGGCGGAGGCGCCGGTGATGAGTGCGGTGGTCATGGGTTGAGTCTAGCGGGAGAAAAACTTGTCGGAGGCTCACTGTAGGCTGGGGTCATGAAGTTAGCGACATGGAATATCAACTCGGTTCGCGCCCGCGCGGACCGCGCCGTGGAGGTGCTCGCGCGCCATGACCTGGACGTGCTCGCCCTGCAGGAAATCAAGTGCAAGCCTGAGCAGTTCCCCCTCGAACCCTTCCGCGAGGCGGGCTACGAGGTGGCGTTGCACGGCCTCAATCAGTGGAACGGCGTGGCAATCGTGTCGCGGGTGGGGCTGGAGGGCGTGCGCACGGCGTTCCCCGGCCAACCCGGCTTTGCCAAGGGCGCGCCCAGCGAGGGGCTGTTCATTGCCGGCGACGTCGAAGCCCGGGCTCTCGGCACCACCTGCGGCAGCACTGGGCTCAGCTCAGGCGTGGAGGTCTGGAGCCTGTACGTTCCCAACGGGCGGGCTGTTGGAGACCCTCACTATCACTACAAGCTGGCATGGCTGGCTGCGCTGAAAGACGCGATGGCCGCCCGGCTGGTGGAGGATCCGGAGGCGAAGATCGCCCTGGTCGGGGACTGGAACGTCATTCCCACCGATGCGGATGTGTGGGACACGAGCGCCACCGGCGGCCTGTACCTGAGTGAGCCGGAGCGGGAGGCGTTCTTCGCTTTCGAGCAGGCGGGATTCGTGGAGGTCACGCGGGGGCGGGTCACGAATTACACGTTCTGGGACTACCAGCAACTGCGCTTCCCCAAGAACGAGGGGATGCGGATCGACTACATCTATGCCTCACCGGCCTTGGCGGGCACCGTCACCTCCGCCGCGATCGACCGGGATGAGCGCAAGGGAAAGGGGGCCTCGGACCACGTGCCCGTCATCGTAGAGTTCGCGCTGTAGCGGACGTAGTTGCGCGGCCAGCGCGCTACAGCTGCACCATTTCGTCGGTGAGGACCGGCCAGTATTGGATATGCTCCTTGTCGAAGTCTTTGACGCCGAGGAAGGCGCCGCCCTTGCCCTGGGACAGGTCCATATAGAAGAACGAACCAGACATTCCGAAGTGTCCCACCACGTGATGGGAGAAGTGGGGGCCGGTCCAGTGCGGCTCGAGGGGGTTACGGATGGAAAAGCCGAGCCCCCACGGGCGGTTCTGTGAGCGCCCGTAACCGGGCGTGATCCCGCCGATCCCTGGGAACTGCACCTGGAAGGCTTTTTCGGCGAGGTCGCGGGGGATGAGCGTGGGGCGCAGGATCTCGCGCCCGAAGCGGACCAGGCAGTTCGCCGCGCCCGTGCCGGAGTGGGCTATTGAGCCGACGATCCGGGCGGAGGTCATCCCGAGCGGGTCGAGTACCTCGGCCTGGATCCAGTCCTGGATCGACATGCCGATGTACTTCTCGGCCTCCTCGCCCATGACGTCGAAGCCGTAGTTGGAGTAGATGCGGCGTCGGCCGGGCTTGGCGATGGGCTCGCCGGGTTCGGCGGGCAGGCCGGAGGCGTGTGCGAGCAGGTGGCGGAACGTTGAGCCCTCTGGGCCGGCGGGGGTGTCGAGCTCGAACTTGCCCTGCGCGATCGCCACCAGGATCCCCCACGCGGCAATCGGTTTGGTCACCGACATGTATCGGTAGATCTTCGTCGGGTCGCCCACGGCAAGCTTGACGTCGTGGGCGTCGAAGGCCACGTACGTGTGCTCGAAGTCGAACTTGTCTGCGGGAAGAGGCTCGGTGATCATGCTTCCACTCTGGCACAAAGCCGGCCGCACTGCAGGCGGCAGGTGAGTTTCGGCGTCGTGAACGAAAGTGGTTACTATGGACACATGGACGAGACATCGCGGTTGAGCTCCTTGGCGGACGGCGTTCGTTTTGAACGCTCGCCCGATCCACTTCTTTCCTTGCGCACGGCCCCTGGCCCCGATTTGTACGCGCCGGGTAACCTGGGCGAGTTCGCGCGCGGCTTCAGCCCGGCCGAGGCCCGCCTTCGTCACGATGCCGCCCTGCGGGCTCACCCGTCTTTCGGCGCCGGCATCCTCCTCGCCCCTCAAGCCCCGAGCGATCACAAGAGCCACCACACGGCGATCCTGTCGCGTAACCGTTGGGTGGCGATCGTCCTCGCTCTCCTGTTTGGCACGCTCGGCGCCCACAACTTCTACCTGGGCCGCACGAGCCGCGCGGCGGTGAACGTTCTGGTGTGGTTTGCTGGCACGCTGGGCATGACCGCCACCGGGTCGATTTTCATGATGCTACCGATCATTGCCCTCGTGTTGGTCGAGTGCTGGCAGATCGCGCGCCGCACGGGTGACTACGCCGATCTTCCCTAACCACTGACACCCCGCCCCTCCGCACCCCGCCGCGCACCGGCGCCTGCCCGGGCGCTAGGCTGGGGGCATGCATTACGATCTCCTGATCCTTGGTTCCGGTTCGGCCAACACCATCCCCGGCCCTGAATTCGCAGGCCAGCGCATCGCGCTCGTGGAAGAAGGAGTGTTCGGTGGCACGTGCCTGAACGTGGGATGCATCCCCACCAAGATGTTCGTCCACACCGCCAACGTGGCGCGCCAGGCCGCCGACGCGGGGCGCCTCGGCGTCGACCTCCGCCTCGAGGGCGTGGACTGGCCCGCCATCCGCGAACGCATCTTCGGCCGTATCGACCCGATCTCCGCCGCTGGCAAGGACTACCGGGAGAATAATCCGGATAACGCCAACCTCACGCTCTACACAGGGCATGCCACGTTCGTCGCGCCAAAGACCGTGCAGATCACCCTGGCCGAGGGCTCCGAGAGCCCGGCAGGCGCAGAGGGCCAGCCCGGCGCCCGCACGGTGACCGTGAGCGCGGACCGAGTGGTCGTCGCCACCGGATCGCGGCCCGCCATGCCGGACGTGGCCGGGTTGGACGGCGTCGGCGCGCTCGATAACGCGAGCATCATGCGCCTGGAGGAGCTACCCGCGTCGTTGCTCGTGCTCGGCTCGGGCTACATCGCGGCCGAGATGGCGGACGTGTTCAGCGCGTTGGGCGTGGACGTGACCGCGGTGGCGCGCGGGCAGCGGATGCTGCGCCAGCTCGACTTCGACATCTCCCGCGCCTACACCAATTCGGTCGGCTACCGGCTTGTCACCGGCTTCCAGGCCACGTCCGCCGCGCGCGAGGACGGGATGGTCCGCCTCACTGGCACGCGCGGGGGCGAGGAGATCACGCTCGAGGCCGAGCAGATCCTCGTGGCCACCGGCCGCATCCCCAACGCCGACACCCTCAACCCCGCCGCCGCAGGAATCGCCGTGGAGGGTGGGCGGATCTGCGCCGACACCTACCAGCGCGCCCTCGGCCACGACGGCCGGCCGCTCGACGGGGTCTTCACCCTCGGCGACGTCTCCTCCCCCTACATGCTCAAGCACGTCGCCAACCACGAGGCCCGCGTGGTGCGGCACAACCTGCTCCACCCCGACGCGATGATCGAGTCCGTTCACGACGCCGTCCCCGCCGCCGTCTTCTCCCACCCGCAGATCGCGACCGTGGGGATGACGGAGGAGGAGGCCCGGAAGTCGGGCAAGGATTACGTGGTGGGCGTGCAGAAGTACGCGGACATCGCCTACGGGTGGGCCATGGAGGACACCACGAACTTCTGCAAGATCATCGCCGAACGCGGCAGCACTCGGATCCTCGGCTGCCACATCATCGGCCCGCAGGCGCCCACCCTCATCCAGGTGATCGTGCAGGCGATGGCCACCGGCCAGAGTGCCGCCGACATCGCCCGCACCCAGTACTGGATCCACCCGGCGATGCCGGAGCTGGTGGAAAACGCGCTGCTGCAGGTCGTCTAGGGGCGGGCGGCCGGCTTCGGCGTCAACACCAGGCGGTGGACGGGCGTGCCCTCAACCATGGAGGTGTCGAGGTCGGCGGAATCGACCAGCACGGTGTCGCCGTCCTGCACCTGCCCGGACAGCATGAGTCGGGCCAGCTGGTCGCCGATCTCGCGCTGGATGAGCCGGCGTAGTGGGCGGGCGCCGTAGGCCGGGTCGTAGCCCTCCATGGCGAGCACCGACTTCGCCGCCTCCGTCACCTCCAGCGTGATCCGGCGCGAGGCCAGGCGTGCCATCATCTGCCCGATCTGCAGGTCCACGATCTGCGCGATCTCGGTGATGGTCAGCGGGTCGAACACGATGATGTCGTCCAGACGGTTGAGGAACTCGGGCTTGAAGTGCGCCCGCACCCCCGCCAACACCGACTCCTTGCGCGCCTGCTCATCGAGCGATTCGTCCATGAGGAACTGCGAGCCGATGTTCGAGGTGAGGATGAGGATCGTGTTGCGGAAATCCACCGTGCGGCCCTGGCCGTCAGTCAGCCGGCCGTCGTCGAGCACCTGAAGCAGGATGTCGAAGACCTCCGGGTGTGCCTTTTCCACCTCGTCCAGGAGCACCACACCGTAGGGCCGGCGCCGCACCGCCTCCGTCAGCTGGCCGCCCTCCTCGTAGCCGACGTATCCCGGAGGGGCGCCCACCAGGCGCGCCACCGAGTGCTTCTCCGAGTACTCCGACATGTCGATACGGACCATCGCCCGCTCGTCGTCGAAAAGGAAGTCCGCGAGTGCCTTCGCCAGCTCCGTCTTGCCCACGCCCGTGGGGCCGAGGAACATGAAGGAACCCGTGGGCCGGTTCGGGTCCGCGACCCCTGCCCGCGAGCGGCGCACCGCGTCCGAGATCGACACGACGGCGGCCCGCTGGCCGATCAGGCGCTCGCCGATGTGGTCCTCCATGGTGAGGAGCTTTTCGGTTTCGCCCTGCATGAGCCGGCCCACCGGGATGCCCGTCCAGGCGGCCACCACCTCAGCGATCCCGTCCGCGTCCACGCGCTCCGCGATCATCGGGGCGCTACGATCCTCGCTGCGCTCTGCCGCCTCGCCGGCCTCGATCTGCTCCATGACCTGCGGGATATCGCCGTTTTGGATGCGGCCGGCCTCCTCGTAGCGGCCCTCGCGGATCGCCTTCTCCAGCTCGGTGCGCAGCTCGTCCAGGCGCACGCGCAGCTCGCCCACCTTGTTCCGGCCGGCCTTCTCCGACTCCCAGCGGGCGTTGAGCGCGGCGAGCTCCTCCGACTTGTCGGCCAGCTCCGCCTCGATGCGATCAAGGCGATCGGCGGCCGCGGCGTCGTCGTCCTCCTCCGTATCCTCGAGGTAAGACTTTTCCATCGTAAGTCGATCCACCTGGCGCTGAAGCACGTCGATCTCCTCCGGTGAGGAGTCGAGCTCCATGCGCAAGCGGGAGGCCGCCTCGTCGACCAGGTCGATCGCCTTGTCCGGCAGCTGGCGGCCCGAGATGTAGCGGTCCGAAAGCGTAGCCGCGGCCACGAGGGCGCCGTCGGAAATCGTCACCTTGTGATGCGCCTCGTACTTGGGCGCAATGCCGCGCAGGATCGCCACCGTGTCCTCCACCGACGGCTCACCCACGTAGATCTGCTGGAAGCGGCGCTCGAGCGCCGGGTCCTTCTCGATGTGCTCGCGGTACTCGTCCAGCGTGGTGGCACCCACCAGGCGCAGCTCGCCACGGGCCAGCATCGGCTTGAGCATGTTTCCGGCATCCATCGAGGAATCCCCGCCCGCGCCGGCGCCGACCACCGTGTGGAGCTCGTCGATGAACGTGACCACCTCGCCGTCGGAATCCTTGATCTCCGCCAGCACTGCCTTGAAACGCTCCTCGAACTCGCCGCGGTACTTCGCGCCCGCGAGCATGCCCGCGATGTCCAGCGAGATGAGGCGCTTGCCGCGCAGGGATTCGGGCACGTCGCCGTCCACGATCCGCTGGGCCAGGCCCTCGACGACGGCGGTCTTGCCCACGCCCGGTTCTCCGATGAGGACGGGGTTATTCTTCGTACGGCGAGAGAGGACTTGGACGACGCGGCGGATTTCGGCGTCGCGGCCGATCACCGGGTCAAGCTTGCCGTCGCGCGCCGCGGCCGTCAGGTCCGTGCCGTACTTTTCGAGCGCCTGGAAGGTGCCCTCCGGGTCCGGGGAATCCACCTTGCGGTTGCCGCGTACCGTGGGCAGGGCGGCCATGAGCTGGTCATGCCCCGCGCCCGCAGCGCGCAGGATCTCCCCCGCCGAGCTCTGGTTCGCGGAGAGCGCGAGCAGCAGGTGCTCGGTGGAAATGTAGGAATCGCCGAGCGCGGCCGCCTCCTTGCCAGCGTCCGCCAGCACGAGCGACGTGTTGCGCGAGGCCTGCGGCTGAGCGTTCGAGCCCGTCACCCCCGGGAGAGTGGCAAGCTGGGCGCGCGTGCGCTCCGCGATGTCCGCCGGGCTGGCGCCCACCGCCTCCAAGAGCACGTTCGCGATGCCTCCCTTCTGCGCGAGCAGGGCGGCCAAGATGTGGGTTGGTTCGAGTTGCGGGTTACCCGCCTGAGTGGCAGAAGTGAGCGCGTCCGCGATCGCTTCCTGCGACTTGGTCGTGAGCTTGTCCATGAGACCTCCAAATATTCCTTCGGTTGTTGGCGGGATTCCGGGGTCTTTAACCGGCTCCGGTAGCCACCTCCAACATCAACTAAGTTGAGTGTATCGCGCTCAAGTTCGTGCGTCTAGAGGGAGGTGTCCTTTTCCCTGCCGCTTACGTCACCCCTAGACTGGAGTCATGCCAGAAGGACATTCCATCCACCGCCTCGCACTCGTGCTAACCGAGCTCTTCGCCGGGAAGGTCGTGCGCGCGAGTTCCCCGCAGGGGCGATTCGCCGCCGGCGCCGAGATCCTCGACCGTGCCCTCATCCTCCCCGCCCAAGCTTGGGGCAAGCACCTTTTCGTGCCGTTCGTGCCCGAGGACTGCGCCAACGCCACCGTCCCTTCCCTCACCGAACCAGCCCCCAACTCCCTCTGGCTCCACGTTCACCTCGGGCTGTACGGCCGGTGGGTGTTCAACGGCGATCCCGACTTCCTCTCCTCGAAGCTCCTCGGCGCTCCCCACATCCTCATCGGTGAGGCGGTGACCGAGCTTCCGGCGGCCGCGGATGTGGCCGGTACCGGATGTCCCGCGGCTGGCGAGTCGGACCCGTCCGCGGCGTCCGAACCCTGGCGCCCGCCAGCTCCCCGCGGCGCGGTCCGGCTTCGCCTCCTCACCAACCGAGGTTCGGCCGACCTGTCGGGCCCGAACCAGTGCGCCATCAAGACGGGAGCCGAGGTGGCCGCCGTCGTCGGCAAGCTCGGGCCGGACCCGCTACGTAACGCGCCCGGGGACCGCGACCTCTTCATTGAGCTCGTGCGCCGACGGCGATCGCCGGTGGGAGCGCTGGTCATGGATCAGTCAGTGGCGGCCGGACCGGGCAATATCTACCGCGCCGAGTCCCTGTTCCGCACGGGGATCCACCCGTACCGCGTGGGCGCAAGGGTCGGGGCGGGCAGGCTCGCCGACCTCTGGGACGACCTCGTGGTTCTCATGGACGACGGCCTGGTGCGCGGGACGATCCACACCGTCGATCCCGAGCTCGCACCCGCCGAGCCCCTCCCCGGCGACCCCGAGGCCTCCCGTTTCGCGGTCTACCACCGGCAGGGGCGGGCCTGCCTGCGCTGCGGGGCCACCGTGCGCGAGGCGGACATGCAGGGCCGGCGCCTGTTCTGGTGCCCGGGCTGCTAGCGCTAGCCGGGGCTCTTCACCGTGGGCGCAATTCTCCCCTTTTCCTCGCTCCGACCATCCGATAAACTGCGGGTAGCCGGGGAAGCCGGCGTCACCGAAGAGAGGGGAGGACCACATGGGTATTTTTGATAAGGCCAAGGAAATGCTCAATAGCGACCAGGCAGAGGAGTACTCGGACAAGGTCCTCGACCAGGCAGAGAAGTTTGCCAAGGACAAGGCTGGCGCCGAGCACGCCAACAAGATTGAGAAGGTCCGTGACGAGCTCGATGCCCGCGTGGGCAACGAGAGCTCGAGTGCGGCTCAGTCCCCGGTTGTGGATGAGTCATAAAACCCCTTAGCCGGGTGGGGCGCTGACCAGCGGGTCAGCGCCCCACTTTTATGCCCGGGACTTTATGCGCGGGTACTCTTATGCCCGCGGGCCGAGCTCGAGCGCGGCGACGTCCAGAAGCCAGGGCTCGCGTGGGATGACCTCGGGGGCGAGGTCGGCGAGGTCGGCGTCGGCGGGCAGACCCAACGATTCGAGGAGCAGCGCGCGGACCGATCGGGGGTCCCAGCCGAAGGCGGCGAGGTCGGTGAGGGTAACGGCGCCGTCGCGCTTGGCCAGCCGCACCCCGTCGAGGTTGAGCACGAGGGGCACGTGAATGTACTCGGGGGTCTCGTAGCCGAGTAGGCGCTGAAGGTAGACCTGGCGCGGGGTGGAGGGAAGGAGATCGTCGGCGCGGACGATCTGCGTGACGCCGAAGTCCCCGTCATCCACCACAGAGACGAAGTTATAGGAGTAGGCGCCGTCGCCGCGGCGAATCACGAAGTCGTCAACGGCGCCGGTGTAGCGGCCGGCCAGCCGGTCGATGACCTCGAGCTCGTCTACCTCGGCGCGGAGTCGGTAGGCCGGGCCGCGGTACATTCCGGCGAGCTTGGCACGGCCCTCCTCACGCTCGGCCTCGGTGAGGTCACGGCACGTGCCGGCGTAGCAGCCGGGCGGCCGGTGAGGAGCGGAGGCCACGTCGGCCAGTTCGCGGCGGGTGCAATAGCACTCGTAGAGCAGGCCGCGCGCGATGAGCTCGGCGAAGATCTGCTCGTATCGGTCGATGCGGGTGGACTGGTGGAGGACGTCACCGTCCCAGTCGACGCCGATCGCGTCGAGGTCTGCGAGCTGGCGATCATAATACTGCGGCCGTGACCGATCGTCGAGGTCCTCCATGCGCATGTGAAAGCCCAGCCCCTCGCGGCGGGCAAAAGCCCAGGCCAGAAGAGCGGTTCGCAGGTTTCCCAGATGGAGATCGCCCGTGGGCGAGGGTGCATAGCGGCCGGTCACGGCGACAGTCTACCCTGCTCACGCTCGGCCCGGCGCCGGGTGGGATCCCCTCCCCCGGGCGGATTGTTGACACAACTCGTGAATCTGGGGCCACCCGGGTTCCTCTAGGGATCGGTAGCCGGTATATTCACGAGTTCTGTCGGACCGGGCGCAGGGGCATGGGGTGGGCCCCGGAAGAGCAGTT